>USII01000060.1 GCA_900554725.1 uncultured Eubacteriales bacterium | reverse complement strand
CCCTGCCGTATATCCGCGGTGCTTATTCTTCGTGCGCCTTCATATACTCTTCAAAGCTGGCATATTTTTGTGCAGGGGCCCTACGTGCGATAAGCTGGATGCTGTCGTCCACCTCGGAAAAGCGCGGCTCCTCTTTTGCAGACTTTGCGCTCTTTTCAGCGCGGGGCGCGTGCTCGGCTTTTTCGCCGCGTCCGTTCTTGCCGCGCGGCGCGCCGTTTGCCAGTTTCTCCTTTTGGGGCTGCTGGAGCTGCGCCTGCGGAGCACTCTCTTTTTTCTGCGGCGCCTGCCCCAGCTGCCGCACCTGGGCGAACGATCTGCACTATGACTGGGATGCTTTTTTGGGGCGCATGCTCTCCTCTTCCTATGCGCCGCAAAAACAATCCCCCGCTTACGCCCCCCTTGTGGCAGCGCTGCGGCAAATTTTTCAGGAAGAAAGCGAAAATGGAATTTTGCGTTTTCCCATGCAGACGATCAGTTTTCTCGGAATGCCGGCCTGAGCATTGCAAAGGGAAGCAAAACGGCGTATAATAAACGGGAAAAAAATAAGGGGGAGCTTGCACAGGCAGGCTGAGAGGAAGCGCCGCTTCGACCCTGAAACCTGATTTGGGTAATTCCAACGTAGGGAAATGGAAAAAAGCGTGCCTTCTCCTGCCTGCCGGCAAATCTGCCGATTTGCAGAAAAGTGCGCTTTTTTGCTGCCCCGAATGGAGGAATCAGAAACCATGAAAAGACAAAATTTGCATAAGCTTGTGCTGGCGGCACTGCTCATCGCAGTAGGGGTGGCATGCTCCCCCTTTAGCATTCCCATTGGCGCATCCAAATGTTTTCCCGTGCAGCATATGGTCAATGTGCTTGCGGCAGTCATGCTCGGGCCATGGTATGGCGTGGCGATGGCATTTCTCACCAGCCTGCTTCGCGTTCTGCTTGGGACAGGCAGTCTGCTGGCATTTCCGGGGAGCATGTGCGGCGCACTGCTGTGCGGCCTCCTTTACCACTATAAAAAGAGCCTGCTGCTGACTTACCTTGGCGAAGTTTTTGGCACAAGCATTCTGGGCGGAATGCTTGCCTATCCCATTGCGACGCTTGTAATGTCTAACCAGGCAGCGCTGTTTAGCTATGTTCTTCCCTTTTTTGTAAGCACTGCGGGAGGCACGCTCCTGGCTTCTGCCCTCATATTTGCCCTGCAGAAAACGCATGTGCTGGAGCGCTTTATCCATGAGCGCGCCTAGCTTTCAAAAAGCTCTAAAGGCCGTTGGCGCGTGCGCGCCTCTCATCCATGTGATGACCAATACCGTAAGCCAGAACGACTGCGCCAACCTGCTTCTGGCCATCGGTGCCCGCCCCATCATGGCAGAGGCAGAGGAAGAGGCGGCGGAAATTGCCGCAGGATGCGCGGCTCTGGTGCTCAATACCGGCATTCCAAGCCGGCAAAAACTGCGCGCCATGGCTTTGGCAGGAAAAGCCGCCAACCAAAAAAGCATCCCCGTTATATTGGATCCCGTTGGAATTGGGGCAAGCGCTTTTCGAAGACAGAATATTTTCCATCTGCTCGGGGAGGTTCGCTTTTCTCTGATCCGCGCCAACAGCGCGGAGGTTTGCGCCCTGGCAGGGCAAAACCCTCAGTTTTCCGGCGTGGATGCAGCTTCCATCTCCATAAACGAGGGCGCTCAGGCGGCTCTATCCGTCTGCCGCCAAACGGGTGCTGCGGTTCTGCAAAGCGGCGCTCAGGATCTTTTGGCAGATGGCAGCCAAACCTGTGTGGTTTCGGGTGGCCACTCCCTCTCGTCCAAAGTGACGGGCACAGGTTGTATGCTTTCCGCTCTGGCAGGGGCGTTTCTTGCCGCAAACCCCGGCGACCGCCTTTCTGCGGCCGAGGCGGCATCTTCTTTCTGGAAGGCCTGCGCGGAGCGGGCGGCCGTGCGCATGCAGCGCTGCGGCGCAGGGACGGGCAGCCTTCGGATATTTCTTATCGACGCGGCCAGCCAGTTGGCCGGCCAGGTTTAGGAGGATTTATTTTGAAAGTCGAACGCAGGCACATGTTGCTTTATGCAGTGACAGACCGTTCCTGGCTTCACGGCCAGTCGCTTGTTTACGCTGTAGAGGAGGTACTGGCCGGCGGCGCCACCATGCTGCAGCTGCGCGAAAAGCACCTTGAGCATCGGGATTTTCTGGCCCAGGCGCAGGAACTGCTTCCCCTTTGCAGGAAATATCATGTACCTCTTATCATAAACGACGATGTGCAGGTTGCGCTGGAATCCGGGGCAGACGGCGTACATGTGGGGCAAAGCGATATGGCCGTGCAGGCGGCGCGCTCTATTTTGGGGCCGGATAAAATCATCGGGGCCAGCGCCCATAATGCCAGCGAGGCCTTGGCGGCTGTGGCTGCCGGGGCGGACTACCTTGGCTGTGGCGCAGTATTCGGCTCTACAACCAAGGCCGATGCCGGCCTGCTTTCATTGAATACACTGCGGGAAATACGCGCCGCCGTGCGCGTTCCCATCGTCGCCATTGGCGGCATCAATCGCCAGAACATCGCTCGCCTTGCGGGCTCGGGCGTCGATGGCGTCGCGCTGATTTCCGCGCTGTTCGCCGCGCCCGATAAGCGAGCGGCCGCCCAACAAATGCTAGAACAAAGCCTTAAAATCGCAGGAGGAGAGAGATGAAAAAAGTATTGACCATCGCGGGCAGCGATTGCAGCGGAGGCGCTGGAATTCAGGCAGACCTTAAGACCATCGCCGCGCACAAAATGTATGGCATGAGCGCCATCACCGCCTTGACCGCTCAGAATACCACTGGCGTATATGGCATTTTGGAAAGCACGCCGGAGTTTTTGGCCAACCAGCTAGACTGCATTTTTACGGATATTTTCCCAGACGCCGTAAAGATCGGCATGGTGAGCAGCGCGCCTCTCATTCGCATCATCGCGCAGAAACTTGGGCAGTATGCGCCTAAAAATATCGTGGTAGACCCTGTCATGATCTCTACAAGTGGCAGCAAGCTTTTGGCAGATGATGCTGCCGGCGAGCTCTGCCAGCAGCTTCTTCCCCTTGCCACGCTGCTTACTCCAAATCTTCCTGAGGCAGAGGCTCTCTCCGGCCTCCGCATTTGCAGTGAAGAGGATATGATCGCTGCAGCGCAGAAAATTGCCCAAATCTATCCCTGTGCCATTCTGGTAAAAGGAGGGCACTTTGGCAGCTCTGCGGACGACCTGCTCTATCTATCCGGCGAGTGCCACTGGTTTCGCTCCGCGCGTATCCAGACAAAAAATACGCATGGAACCGGCTGCACCCTCTCAAGCGCCATTGCCTGCAACCTGGCCGCCGGGGATTCCCTGCCCGATAGTGTTTTGCACGCAAAGAAGTATGTTGGCGGCGCGCTGGCCGATGGCCTGAATCTGGGCGCAGGGAACGGGCCTCTTAACCATTGCTATGCCTTAAATACCGGGCTTGCATGGCGCCAATAGCAGGCGGCACATACAGCCAAAAATTCCACTTGAAAATCCATATATTGCGTGTATAATAAAAGGTAATCACAATATATGGAGGGTTCGGGTATGGACATTACGGTCAGCACGCAGATGGAAGAAGCCGAGAAAATGGCCTATGTGGATTATCTGGAAAAGAAATACGGCAAGAAGATCGAATCGCTGAACATAGAAGTGGACGGTGAATTTGTCAATCTTGACTACAAATTTCAAGCGTCCCCTCCTTTCGAGCGCATCCGCAGAATTACTGGTTATCTTGTGGGCACAATGGATCGCTGGAACGATGCCAAGCGCGCAGAAGAGCGGGATAGAGTTCAGCACACGCTGTAAAGCTGTAAAATTTGGGCCGTAGCCCTTTTGGGGCTGCGGCCTTTTTATGGAAAATGTCCTCTTTCTATGCTAAGATGAAGTTGTGGCTCGCCTGCGCTTATCTTTTAGGCGCTTTGCGCTTTAGATATTTTGTACCGGTTCGCTTATATTTTCTGCTTTTTCAGCCAGGATAAGGATAAGGAGGGCAGTATGAAAAGAATTCTCATGATCGCAACAGGGGGAACCATCGCTTCCAGACGAACCAGCACCGGCCTTGCCCCGCTGATCACTTCCCGGGAAGTTTTGCAGTATGTGCCTGAAGTGCAGAGTTTCTGCGCGGTGGATACCTTGCAGCTTTTCAGCCTGGACAGCACGAATATCTGGCCGGAGCACTGGCTCAAAATTGCTGCGGCCATCCGGGAGTACTATCATCAATACGATGGGTTTGTGATCTGCCACGGCACGGATACCATGGCCTATACCGCCGCGGCCCTCTCCTACCTCATCCAGAATTGCCCCAAGCCGATTATCATCACTGGCGCCCAAAAGCCCATCGACCTTGAAATTACAGATGCCAAGACCAACCTTACAGATAGCTTTCTATATGCCTCTTGCGCAGATGCGGCGGGTGTTCATATTGTGTTTGATGGAAAAGTCATCCTGGGCACGCGCGCCAAAAAAGCCCGCAGCAAGAGCTATAATGCCTTTTCTTCCATCAACTATCCCTATCCCGCCATTATACAGAATGGGCGCGTTATCACCTATATCCCTCAGCGGCCCCGGGGCGCGCTTCAATTTTGGGATAGGCTCAACCCCAATGTGGCGCTTGTTAAGCTGACGCCCGGGTTTCGGCCGGAGTTTCTCGCCTATCTTCTTTCTAAAAATGACGGGGTGATCATCGAAAGCTATGGGGTAGGCGGTGTTCCCCACAACGAATACTGCGATTTCCCCGCCGTCATTGCAGAGGGCGCTCAGGCAGGCAAAACCATCGTCATGACGACGCAAGTGCTCTCGGAGGGCAGCGACATGACCATCTACCAGGTAGGCCATCAGATCAAAAAGGAATACGATATCATAGAAGCCTATGACATGACGACTGAGGCCGTCGTCACAAAGCTCATGTGGATTTTGGGGCAAACCAGCGATCCCAGCCGCATTTCGCAGCTTTTCTATACCCCCGTGCATTGCGATCTTTTTGCCCCGGAGGATGCCGACTAGCTGCCCTCTCCCCAAAAGAAGAATTAAAAAGAGCAGGCAAACGCCTGCTCTTTTTAATTCTTCCTGCACTTTTGATAGCACTCTTCCGCCTGATCCCAATCGATCACCTGTGCCCATGCGTT
Source organism: uncultured Eubacteriales bacterium (assembly GCA_900554725.1). GTDB lineage: Bacteria > Bacillota > Clostridia > Christensenellales > Christensenellaceae > QANA01. Next base: position 1,503 of record USII01000060.1, on the reverse strand, counting down.
CAAGTATTCCCCACGCCGGTTCTGATTTTTCAGGTAGTAGGCGTGCTCCCATACATCCACTGTCAGAATCGGGCACAAACCCTGCGCCAGCGGAGTTTGCTGATTCGCCGTTTTCACAATCTGAAGGGCGCCCGTCTCATCCGCGCAAAGCCAGGCATAGCCCGAGCCGAATACGCCAAGGGCGGCAGCTTTCATCTGTTTCCAAAATTCATCATACCCGCCAAATGCCCGATGCAGCGCTTCCTTGAGCGCGCCCTCCGGCCGGCGGCCATGGTGCGGCGCCATGCCGTTAAAATAGAAGATATGATTATACACGCCTCCTGCATTGTTCCTCACGGGCTCCCGAACCGATGCCGGCACCTGTTCGATGCCTCGAACAAGCTCTTCCAGCGTCCAGCTTTGCAGCGCTTCTTCCTGCTTTAAAATCGCATTTAAGTTGTCCACATATGTTTGCAGGTGCTTATCGTGGTGGAAGTGCAGCGTCCGCTCATCGATAAAGGGTTCCAACTCCTGATAGCCATAGGGAAGCGGCGGGTTCTCAAATGGATATTTCTGATTCATGTTTGCCCTCCTTTTTTGATGCTATTAGCATATTCTTCCCTGCAAAAATTATACGAAGCACCGCGAAAATTCCGCAAAAAAAGCGGCAGGGGTTCGCCCTGCCGTCTTTTATTCTGCCTGCATTTTCTGCTTGCGAAACGCCCAGGCACTGGCACACATCTGCTCCAGGCTTTTCTTTGCCTGCCAACCCAAAACCTCTTTTGCGCGCGAGACATCCGCATAGCAGGCGGCAATATCCCCCGGCCGGCGCGGCTGTATCTTGCAGGCGATCTCTATCCCGGTAGCGCGCTGGAATGCCTCCACGACCTCTTTGACGCTGTACCCGCGGCCCGTTCCCAGATTGAAGACATCCAGCCGCGGCCCCTTTTCCAAAAGCTCCAGCGCTCTCAAATGGCCCTCGGCTAAATCTTCCACATGGATATAATCCCGAACGCCCGTGCCATCCGGCGTATCGTAATCGTCGCCATAGATATATAGGCAAGGGAACTGCCCTGCTGCCACTCCCACTACATAGGGCAGAAGGTTATTGGGAATGCCATTTGGGTCTTCCCCAATCAGAGCGCTCTCATGCGCCCCCAGCGGGTTAAAATACCGCAAAATCGAGATGCCCCAGGCGGGATCGGCCCTAAAAAGGTCCCGCAGGATCTGCTCTATCATCACCTTTGTCTGCCCATAGGGGTTTACCGCAGAGGTTGGCATATCCTCTTGAAAGGGAACGGGGTTTTGCCCGCCATAAACTGTGGCGGAAGAGCTAAATACTATGCGCTTGCAGCCAAATTCCTGCATACACTCCAAAAGCGCGATCGTCCCCGCGATATTGTTATCGTAATACTCCACGGGCTTTTTGACCGATTCCCCCACCGCCTTCAGCCCCGCAAAGTTGATCACCCCGTCTATGCGCTCCCGCCTCAGGATATCCGCCATTTTCCCGCGGTCCCGGAT
>USII01000059.1 GCA_900554725.1 uncultured Eubacteriales bacterium | reverse complement strand
AGATCGCTCGTCGGCAGCGTCAGATGTGTATAAGAGACAGCTTCTGGGCGCCGTAAAAAAATCTTTTGCAAGCTTTTCCGCCAATTTGGAAAGCACGCGCAGAAGCATTTATGCAGCTGCCAATAATCTGGAGCGCGCCGCGGGCAGTTCCCGTAGAATTGAGCAAAAGCTGCGCTCCGTTGCCGAGACAGATCTTTTGCAGGCGCAGGCTATTTTAGGCGATGACATTATGCTGGAAGAGGAAAATTCAGATGAAGAATGAAAGAGGATACCCAAAGGCTTCCATTACAAAAAAGGGCGAGGCAAGCCTGCGGGCCGGGCATAGCTGGGTTTATGAGGCGGAGATTGTTTCGCTTTCCGAGGAGCCGGAAAACGGCGGGCTTGTGGATATTCTGAATGAAAAAGGGCGGTATTTGGGCACCGGGCTTTTCAGCCTGCATTCCAAAATTCGCATCCGGCTGATTTCGCGCAATGCCAACGATAAGTTTGATGAAGCCTTTTGGCTCCGCAGGCTTTCCTATGCCTGGCAGTACCGCAAAACCGTCATGCACAGCGACATTTCCTGTTGCCGTGTGATTTTCGGCGAGGCGGATCAGTTTCCCGGCCTCACGGTAGATTTATTTCAGGATGTTCTCGTAACCCAAACACTCTCCATCGGCATGGAGCGCCTGAAGCCTCTGTTGTTTCCCCTGCTCTTTGATCTGTTAAGAAAGGATGGAATTGTCCTGCGCGGCATTTATGAGCGCAACGATGTTGCCATCCGAGATTTGGAAGGTCTGCAGCAGGGCAAGGGCTGGTTTCCCCTTGCTGGAGCCCAAAAAGACTTCGGCCCAACGCAGACTATCATAATCGAAAATGGGATTCGCTATTTGGTAGATTTTGAAAACGGGCAAAAGACCGGTTATTTTCTAGATCAGAAATACAACCGCCTGGCTGTGGCGAAGCTGGCCAAAGGCAAGCGCGTGCTAGATTGCTTTACGCATACCGGCTCCTTTGCCCTTAACGCCGCCCTGGGCGGCGCAGAGCATGTGACGGCGGTGGATGTCAGCAGCTCAGCCATTGAGATGGCCCAAACAAATGCCAAAGACAATGGGCTGGATGCGAAAATCGACTTCCTTACAGAGAATGTATTCGATCTGCTCCCTCGTCTGGAGGCCAGCCATGCCAAATACGATTTGATTGTTCTAGATCCCCCTGCTTTTACCAAAAGCCGGAAAACCATGCTTAGCGCCATGGGAGGATATCGGGAAATCAACGGCCGTGCCATGCGCATCCTGCCCCGCGGCGGCTACTTGGCAACCTGTTCCTGCTCGCACTTTGCCTCAGACGAGATGTTTCAGACCATGCTCCGCCATGCGGCGGGAGATGCAGGTGTCACTCTGCGGCAGATTGAGATGCGCCAGCAGGCGCCGGATCACCCAATCCTTTGGGGAATGCCTGAAACCAACTATCTGAAATTCTATCTGTTTCAAGTAGTCTAAGGCGGTATTCTCGCCCATACAGCATGCCTTCTTGCTCCATCAGAAAGCGCTATGCCGCTTTAGATGCACGGAGAATTTATGCGCGTGCGGCAACATCCTATGAGCCCTGGGCCGGGCTGATGCCGATTCGCTGTGCTGTGACCCTCGGGCAGCAGGTTTCATTTTTTGCCTCTCAAAAATTCCTGTTCATTTTTAGAAATAAAAAAGCTGCGGGCTTACGCCCACAGCTTTTTTATTTTGCTTTTATACGCCCTTCTTCGCTTTGCGAATGAGCTCCGCTTTGCGGAAGGTTCTTGCCGGCTCGTGGCCAGGCAAGGGCAGAAGCTTCTCGTGAATTGCATCCACAATATCGCTTGCGCCTACAAAGAAGTATTTATCATACTCTGCAGAAGGTGTAATCCAGTTCTTGCAGCCCAGCACAAACGGAGCAGCATCCAGATAGTCAAAGCAGAGCTGAGCAATATTGCCCGCAATGTCGTGCATAATGCTGCCTCTCTCGCAGGCTTCGCTCACCAGGATGACGCGGCCCGTCTTCTCCACAGACTTCGCGACCATCTCATAGTTAAAGGGAACGACGCTTCTCATATCGATGACTTCCGCAGAAACTCCATATTTCTCCAGCGTCTGTGCAGCTTCCAATGCGCTATACAGTGCAGGCCCAAGGGTGAGAATCGTAACATCCTCGCCAGCTCTTCTAATCACGGGCTCGCCAAAGGGCACCTCATAATAGCCTTCCGGTACACCTTCCTTTACAAACCGCTCGGGCATATCGTAGATCTTCTGGCTCTCAAAGAATACGACAGGATCTGTCCCTGCAAGAGCGGTGTTCATCATGCCCTTTGCATCGTAGGGTGTAACGGGGTAGACAACCTTCAAGCCCGGCACATGCGCGCACATTGCCGTCCACTCCTGAGAGTGCTGCGCGCCATACTTGGAGCCCACCGAGATGCGCAGCACAACCGGCATCTTCAGAAGGCCACCAGACATCGCCTGCCACTTGGCCAGCTGGTTAAATACCTCGTCTCCGCAGCGGCCCAGGAAGTCGCCATACATCAGCTCGACAATGGCGCGGCCGCCGCACATTCCATATCCTACCGCCGTGCTGACAATCGCGGATTCGGAAATGGGAGCGTTGAACAATCTGTGGCGCGGCACAGAATCCACCATATTTCTGGTGACGGCGAATGCGCCACCCCAGTATGCCACATCTTCGCCATACAGAACCAGCGTCGGATCGGTATAGAACTTATCGAACATCGCCTCGAACAGACCATCGCGGATGCTATAGGTCTTGATCTTGGGAATCTCCTTGCCGTTTGCATCGTAAGCATATCTCGCCTTCTTGGCAATCTGCTTCACGCGGTCGTTCTCCTCTTTGGCCGTCAGCATCTCTGCCGGGCGATCATCCATCTTCTCTACATACTGGTTGGAGAACATGAGATCCTCGATCAGGTTCGGGTTTTTATCCAGATCATAGTAGGGGGTCTCTTCCTTATCAGCCGCAAGCTTGAACGCGTTTTCGTTGCGCTCGATTACCTTCTTCTCAAGAGCAGAGATCTCCTCCATCGTGCAGACGCCCGCCTCTACCAGGCTCTTTGCAAACGCGGGAATTGCATCCTGCGCCTCCCAAGCTGCGATCTCCTCTGCGCTGCGATAAGCGTTGACATCAGAAGGAGAGTGCCCACTGAAGCGGTAGGTGACGATATCCAGCATGACAGGGCCATCTTCCTTGGCCAGCGGGAGCTTTCTTCTATACGCATCGATGACAGCCATAACATTAAAGCCATCCACGCGCTCCACATGCAGCTGCGTCGGGGAGACGCCTGCGCCAAACCGAGCGAGCATATTGTAGGCCATGGTTTCGCCGGTCGTCTTTCCGCCCATTCCGTAGGAGTTGGTGGAGAAGTTGAAGATAACAGGCAGACCGCCCTTGTTATAGGGCTCTTCCCAAAGCGTGCGATACTGATCCATCGCGGCAAAGTTCATGCCTTCCCAAACGGGGCCGCAGCCCAGAGAACCATCGCCCAGGTTTGCAATGGCGACACCCGGCTTTTTATTTACTTTCTTATAGAGGCCCGCGCCCGCTGCAATGCAGGAAGAACCGCCGACGATAGCATTGTTGGGGTAGATGCCAAAAGGCTGGAATGCCGCGTGCATGGAGCCGCCCAGCCCGCGCAGGAAGCCAATTTCCCGCGCGAAGATCTCCGCCATCGCGCCATACAGGAAGAAGTTCTTGGCCATCTCCTTCATATCGTCGCTCGGCAGCTTTTCGCAAACTTTCTTATACAGAGCACCGCCCATGTAGTTTTCCATGATCTCCTTCAGCTCTTCATCCGAAAGCTTATGAATCGCGGAAAACGCCTTGGCGATAATCTCGTGGTGGCTTCTATGGCTTCCAAAGACAAAATCGTTGGCATCCAGATAATAAGCCTCTCCGACAGCTGCCGCTTCCTGGCCGATGGCGAGATGTGCCGGGCCGGGATAGGTATAGTTCACACCCGCATACATGCCCTTCTGCTTAATATCAAGCAGCATCAGCTCAAAAGTGCGGATAGAGAACATATCCTCGTAGATACGAAGGAAATCCTCTTTGCTGAAGTTCTCCTTTTCCTCTTCGATCGTCTTGTGATACTGGTTGACATCAATATCCTGAAAATGGATCTTTCCAGGAGCCCGAAGCTCGTTCGGGTCAGTATACAAACTTTTTGGCATTTTCTTGTTACCTTTCTTTAAAAATATTCAGGTTTCGCCCTGTTTGCTTACTTCATCTGCATCATATCAAAGTTCTCGAGATAGTTGACGAGAGCCTTCAAGAAACGCGCCGCAGGAGCACCATCGATAGCGCGATGGTCGAATGTCAGCGAAAGGCCCATGGCCGGGTAGGTTTCGCCGCTCTTCTTCATGCGATATACCACATTATCGACGCCGAGAATACCCGTCTGCGGCGGATTGATGACAGGCGTGAAGCTCTCGATGCCCAGGCTGCCGAGGTTTGTAACCGTAAATGTGCCGCAGTTGAGCAAATCGGGGTTGATATTGCCCTGTTTTGCCGCCCCAATGACTTCCTTCAGTTTCTTGGAGATTTCAAGCAGGCTCATCTTGTCCGCCGCAACAACCGCCGGAACCAGCAGGCCTCTATCCGTATCCACGGCGCAGCCCACATTTACATCGTCAAATACGCGCAGCGTATCATCCAGCAGATGAGCATTGAGCTCGGGGAAATCCGGCAGCACTTTGGATACTGCATGGATCATCATATCATTTAGGGTAATCCCTGCAAACTCATCGGTAAACGCGCACTCCTTAAACTTCTTGCGCAGCGCCAGGATAGCTGTCGCATCGAAGCTTGTATTAAGCGTAAGCTGCGGGATTGTGGAAAGCGAGGTGGACATCGCCCGGGCAATCACCTTGCGAACATTGCTCTGCTTCTTATCCGTATATCCGCCGCCAGCCGCTGCAGGAGCTGCCGCTGCCGCAGGAGCAGCTGCCGTCTCCACTTTCTTCGCCGTGCCGGCTTCTGCCGCCGCAATCACATCCCTTGCAATGACTCTGCCTTCCGGGCCAGAAGGAGCAATTCCCTCTGTCTGCACACCCAGCTGTTTTGCAAAAGTTTTCGCTCTTGGAGAGATGGGCGCGCCGTTGGCCTCTGCCTTGGGGGCTGCCGCCGCAGGAGCAGCCGCGGGAGCCGCTGCCGCAGGGGCTTCCTCTGCCGCCGGAGCTTCTGCCGCTGCAGGAGCCGCGCCAGCCGGGCGCTCATATTTCTCGCCAGGCTCGCCGATTACGCATACATCTGCCAGGCATTCGACAACATCGCCTTCTTCATAGAACTGATCGAGAATCGTGCCGGAAAATTCCGATTCCTCGTCGATAGAGGCCTTGTCCGTCTCGTAGGAGAACAGCGGCTCTCCCTTTTGGACGGTATCTCCAACTTTCTTATACCATGTCGTCAGGATACAGTCCGTCACTGTAATGCCGACTTTCGGCATAATCACAACATTTGCCATGTTACCTCCTAAAAATGCGTCTCGGCGCAAATTTTGAAACGATATCACATATTCGTGCTGTGCGCAAACGCGCAAAAACGACGGTTCCATTCCTTTTCCCGCCTCAGCTTTCACAGCACCTTTTATAACAATTTTATATCCTGCCCTGCCAAATGTCAATGTAGGGCGGTGTTTTTTTCGCTTTTCCGCAGGCCCTGAAATTGCCGCCAATTATTGACAAACCGGCGCAATTATTCTACCATTGTTTATGGGGTAAGCTGCTGCCCCATGAATAATAGGCACAATCAATATGAAATAAGATTTATATAAGAAGGAGTGCACTATGAACACACATTTTGATGTTGCAGTTTTGGGCGCTGGCCCTGGCGGCTATGAGGCGGCAATCCGCTGCACACAGTATGGCCTGAAAACGGCGCTCATCGAGGCACGGGAGCTGGGCGGAACCTGCCTAAACAGGGGATGTATTCCAACAAAAGCCCTGCTGCACAGCGCAGAGCTCTATGAGGAAGCCAAAGATGCCGCAAAGTTCGGCGTTTCTACAGGGGATGTCTCCTACGACTATACAAAAATCGCAGCGAACAAGGATGCAGTTGTGGCAAAGCTGCGTGGCGGCATCGCCTCTTTGGAGGCTGCGCATGGCGTAGAAGTCATAAACGGCTTTGGCAAACTCACCAGCCCCACCACCATCGATGTGGATGGCAAGGTCATCGAGGCGGATAAGATCATCCTGGCCACCGGCTCTGCTCCGGCCCGCCCCCCGATTCCCGGCATTGATGGGAAAAATGTCATCACGAGCGATGAAGTTCTCTCCATGACCGAGCTTCCCGATAGCTTTGTCATCATCGGCGGCGGTGTCATCGGCATGGAATTTACCACGCTGTTCGCCTCGCTTGGCAAAAAGGTTACCGTTCTTGAGATGATGCCCTCTATTCTGCCCGGCGTAGATGCCAGCATCGTCAGCTCCCTCAAGGCGAGCCTCAAGAAAAAGGGAGTCAATATCATCAACAATGCAAAAGTCACGGGCATTCAGGGTGGCGATACTGTTTCTGTCAGCTACGAGCTGAACGGCAAGAGCGAAACTGCAACGGGCAGCGTTTGTGTTGTCAGCGTTGGCCGCCGCGCCATGACATCCGGCATTGGCCTGGAAGAACTGGGCATTAAGACTGTCTCTTATACACATCTGACGCTGCCGACGAGCGATCTAGTGTAGATCT
>USII01000058.1 GCA_900554725.1 uncultured Eubacteriales bacterium | reverse complement strand
CCTTGTAGCGGATGCGCTTGTACTTGCCGCAGTGGCACTCCCAGTCCTTGGTAGGCCCAAAGATGCGCTCGCAGAACAGGCCGTCTTTTTCCGGCTTGAGCGTGCGGTAGTTGATTGTCTCGGGTTTTTTTACCTCGCCATGGGACCACTCTCTTATTTTCTCGGGCGACGCAAGGCCAATCTGCATCGAATCAAATGTATTGAGTTCAAACAAGGAAACTACACTCCTTCCATTATCTAAAGCTATTCCAGGCGCTGTGCTTTACGCCTCGTCGTCCGGAAAACCCAGGTCGTCATCATCGAAATCGGGCAGGATATCATCCAGGTCCGCATCGTCCAGATCCGTATCCAGAAGAGTCGCAAGAAGGTCATCCTCCGTGGGCTCTTCGTCCATATCGTCCTCCTCGCTATCCTCTTCTTCCAGCTCTTCGCCAGAGCCGACATCATCCAGAATAGAGCCAAGGTGCTGGAAGTCGATATCCTCAAGGCCGAGATCATCCAGGTCGTCCTCGTCTGCGGTGCGCAGGGCCTGGCCATCCTCGTTGCCTTCCATATTGATATCCAGCTCCATATCATCGCCATCCGATTCGCGGATCTCCAGCTCCTTATTGCCCTCGCCCAGAACCTTGACATCCAGGCAGAGGCTCTGCAGCTCCTTGATGAGAACTTTAAAGGATTCCGGCACCATGGGTTCGGGAATATTCTCGCCTTTTACGATAGCCTCGTATGTCTTGACGCGCCCAACAATATCGTCGGACTTGACCGTCAAAATCTCCTGCAGCGTATTGGCGGCGCCATATGCTTCCAGCGCCCAGACTTCCATTTCTCCAAAGCGCTGGCCGCCAAACTGAGCCTTGCCTCCAAGGGGCTGCTGCGTCACAAGGGAATAGGGGCCAGTGGAGCGGGCGTGAATTTTATCGTCCACCAGGTGGTGCAGCTTTAAGATATACATATACCCGACGGTGACGCGGTTTTCAAAGGGCTCGCCGGATCTGCCGTCGTACAGCACGGTTTTGCCATCCGGGGAAAGGCCGGAAGCCGCCAAAAGCTCCTCGATATCCTCCTCCGAAGCGCCATCGAAAACGGGAGTCGCTATCTTCCAGCCCATCGCCTTGGCCGCACGGCCCAGGTGCACTTCCAGCACCTGCCCGATGTTCATACGCGAAGGGACGCCCAGCGGGTTGAGCACAATATCAAGCGGCGTGCCATCCGGCAAGAACGGCATATCTTCCACCGGGAGCACCCGGGAAATGACGCCTTTATTTCCATGGCGGCCGGCAATCTTATCGCCCACGGAAATTTTCCTCTTCTGAGCGATATAGACGCGCACCAGCTTATTGACGCCGGCAGTCAGCTCATCTTTATCCTCTCTTGTAAACACTTTGACATCCACAACGATGCCCGCTTCGCCGTGCGGCACGCGCAGCGAAGTATCCCGCACCTCCCGGGCCTTTTCTCCAAAGATGGCCCGCAGCAGGCGCTCTTCTGCGGTAAGCTCGGTCTCCCCCTTGGGCGTGACTTTTCCAACCAGAATATCCCCGCTGCGCACCTCTGCGCCGATGCGGATGATGCCCGAAGCATCCAGGTCTTTTAGGGCATCACTGCCCACATTTGGAATATCGCGGGTGATCTCCTCCGGCCCGAGCTTGGTATCGCGCGCCTGTGCCTCGTATTCCTCGATGTGAATGGAGGTAAAGACATCGTCTTTTACCAGGCGCTCGGAAATGAGAACGGCGTCCTCGTAGTTATAGCCTTCCCATGTCATAAAGCCCATGAGAATATTTTTGCCAAGGGCGATCTCGCCTTTATCCGTAGAGGGGCCGTCTGCCAGAATATCCCCAACAGAGACCGGCTGCCCTTTATGCACAAGGGGAAGCTGGTTGATACAGGTTCCCTGGTTGGAGCGGGAATATTTGATGAGCTTATAGGTATGAACTTCACCCTGGCGATCTTCAATTTCAATGCGGTCTGCGGAGACGCTGCGCACAATGCCATCCTGCTTGCTCTTTACCAGCACGCCCGAATCGTATGCCGCTTTGCCCTCGATGCCTGTGCCCACGATGGGGGATTCCGGCACCAAGAGCGGAACTGCCTGGCGCTGCATGTTGGAGCCCATGAGGGCGCGGTTGGCGTCGTCGTTCTCCAGGAATGGAATCATGCCCGTTGCGACCGAAACCAGCTGCTTTGGCGAAACATCCACCAGATCCACATTCTCCGGCGGGACTTCCACAAACTTATCCAGGTCGCGGCAGGTGATGCGCGCATTGATGAAATGGCCCTCATCGTCGATGGGCTCATTGGCCTGGGCAATGACATACATATCCTCTTCATCTGCCGTCATATAGCGGATTTCGTTGGTGACACAGCCCGTCTTCTTATCCACAACGCGGTAGGGCGTTTCGATAAAGCCGTATTCATTGACCCTGGCATAGGTGGAAAGCGAGCCGATAAGGCCGATATTGGGACCTTCAGGCGTTTCAATGGGGCACATTCTGCCGTAGTGGGAATGGTGCACATCTCTCACTTCAAAGCTCGCTCTATCGCGGTTGAGACCGCCCGGGCCCAGGGCCGAGAGGCGGCGCTTATGTGTAAGCTCTGCCAGCGGGTTTGTCTGGTCCATAAACTGGGAGAGCTGGGAAGAGCCGAAAAACTCCTTGACAGCGGCCGTCACCGGGCGGATATTGATGAGCGCGGAAGGAGTCGCCCGTTCCAGATCCTGGATGGACATGCGCTCCTTGACCACGCGCTCCAGGCGCGAAAGGCCAACGCGCAGCTGGTTTTGCAGCAGCTCGCCCACAGAGCGCAGGCGGCGGTTGCCCAGGTGGTCGATATCGTCCGTTTCGCCAAGGCCAAAGCGCAGCCCCAGCATATAGCTGAAGGTGGCAAACATATCCTCCACGATGATGTGCTTCGGAATGAGCTGGCTATGCGCAGCCTTGAGCTTTTGGAGCAGATCCTCTTCGCCTTCCGCCTCGTCCAGAATTGCCTTGAGGGCAGGGTAGTAAACCTGCTCGTTGAGATCGGCCTTCAGCGGATCAAAGGGGAGGTGGGCGGCGGCATCCACAAAGTGGTTGCCCACAACGGTTACGACATGTTCTCCCATGGAAAGCTTGACGGAATTGATTCCGGCATTCTGGATCTGCCGCGCCGCCTGCTCGTCAATTTTCTCGCCCGCCATGGCGAGCACTTCGCCCGTCTGGGGATCGACAATATTTTCCGCTGCAGCCTGCCCCATAATGCGGTGGGCAAGCGCAAGCTTTTTATTGAATTTATAGCGGCCCACCCGCGCAAGGTCGTAGCGCTTGGGGTCGAAGAACAGAGAATCCACCAGCATGCTGGCGCTCTCCACTGTGGGCGGCTCTCCCGGGCGCAGGCGCTTATAGATTTCTATCAGCCCTTCCTCCTGGGAAGCAGCGGTATCCTTTTTAAATGTGGCATCCAGAATTTCATCTTCGCCAAAGAACGAAGTGATCTGCTCATTGGTTCCAAGGCCCATGGCGCGCACCAGCACCGTCGCCGGGAGCTTTCTTGTGCGGTCTGCCCGCACCCACATGATGTCGCTGGAATCCGTCTCAAATTCCAGCCATGCCCCGCGGTTTGGGATAACGGTGGAATTAAAAAGGTCTTTTCCCGCCTTATCCTTTAGAGTATCAAAATACACGCCCGGGCTTCTTACCAGCTGGCTTACGATGACGCGCTCTGCGCCGTTTATGATGAATGTGCCGCGCTCTGTCATGAGCGGAAAATCGCCCATAAACACTTCCTGAACATTGACTTCGCCCGTCTCCTTATTGATGAGGCGCACATTGACTTTGAGCGGGGCGGCATAGTTCACATCCCGTTCCTTGCACTCCTCCACATCGTATTTGGGCGTATCCAGGAGGCGGTAGTCCACAAATTCCAGAACCAGCGTTTCGGAATAGTCTGTGATCGGAGAGATATCGCTAAGAACCTCCTTCAGGCCGTCGCGCAGGAACCTTTCATAGGAATCCTTCTGGATCTCGATGAGGTCGGGAACTTCCAAAACCTCCTTGATTTTGGAAAAGCTCTGGCGGGTCGAAAGGCCCGCGGGTACCTCATGCACCATACCTTCATGCACCATAGTTGCTACTCACTCCCTATCTCGTTACTCTGCTCAAAAAACCGTGCTCACCGCCCGATTCGCCCACCGCAAATGGCGAAAAAAGGCGAATCCCATGCGCTTTTCTACACCTGGAAAATGCTCAAAAATCACATAGGGCATATTTATGCAGTATAGTCTAAAATATCATGCTGGCAAGTGCCTGTCAATCTTTTTCGCATGTTTGGCCTCAAAAATCCGGGGAATTTTAAAAAAAATTGCAAATTCCGCTGCGCCCAGCTACCCGCATCGCGATAATTTACATATTATTCATAAAATATTTACATATGTAACCTTCGTCGCCCAGCCCCCGTTTTTGGGGCAGAAAAGCGCGGTTTTTGAGGACCATTTCTCCAGAATAGCTGCCCCGCTTTTCAGCCATTCACAGAGCCTCAAATATGCAAAGCGGACACGCCGCGCTCATGGATTGGATATTGGGTCTTATCATCGGGCCGCAAAAAGCGTCCGGCGCTTCTGCCCTCTGCCCGCCTTGCAAGCTGCAATGGAAAACAGACCGGGAGAACCCATGTTCCCGCCGGCCTGTTTTCCGCTTCCCGCCCGGGCAAGCCCGGTTCTCAGCTTTCCTCTTCCTCTTTTACCCTTGCAAAGACCATCCGCCCCGCCGCCGTCTGAAGCGCACTTGTGACAAACACATTCAGCTCTTCCCCGATGTGTCCGCCGCCGTTTTCCACTACGATCATGGTGCCATCTTCCAGATAGCCGACGCCCTGGCAGGTATCCTTGCCCTGCTTGACAACGCGGATGCTGAGCTCCTCTCCCGGCAGCAGCACCGGCTTGACGGCATTAGCCAGCTCGTTGACATTGAGCACAGCGATATCCTGCACTTTGGCCACTTTGTTTAAGTTAAAATCGTTTGTGATCACCTTCGCTCCCAACTCTTTTGCCAGGCGGAGCAGTTTGGCATCCGAATCGGGAAGATCTTCGTACTCCAAATCGGAAATTTCCACGGGGATCTTCAGCTCTTTTTGCAGCCTATCCAGGATATCCAGCCCCCTTCTGCCCTTTGCGCGGCGCAGGGGATCCTGGGAATCCGCAATATGGCGCAGCTCGCCCAGCACAAATCCCGGAATGACAATTTTGCCTTCCACTACCCCCGTTTTGCAAATATCGAAAATCCGGCCATCTATGATGGCGCTGGTATCCAGCAGCTTGGGACACCCGGGCACGCCGCCTCTTGCCGCCCCTTCGCCCCCTTCCTGGCGCATATGCAGCTTTTCGCTCGTCTTGACGGCGACGCTCACGCCCATATAGCCGCAGACGACATATAGGATGATATTGACCGTCATGACAATCCAGGGGATCTGCAGCTTATCCAGCGGCCAGGAGAGCAGGAATGCCACCAGCAGCCCCACTACCAGCCCCGCCGTTCCAAGCACAATGGTTTTGGCCGGCGCGCGGGAAATATTGCGGGAAATTTCCCCGCAGACCCGCAGAATCTCTTCGGAAATCGGCCTGGAGAGCAGCAAAAACAAAATGCCAAACAGCACTGCGCTCAGCACAAAAATCGCCACATTGACCCATGGGTGGATCATCTCATACAGGTTGATATGGGCAAAATTATCGATAAACTCATATGCCGCCACCACAAGGCTCGGCCCTACAGCCACGCCCGCAATGGCCACGGCGGTTCTTAAAAGATTTTTCACGCGCCACTCCTTTTCTTCTCTTCACATTGATAATACCCGGCTGCCCCGCCGGTGTCAACCGCATCGCCCGGCAAGCCAAAACTGTTTTTAAGATATTCATAATTTGCCCCCAGCGTTTGACAACCCCTCCTCTCACGCCCTATAATAGGGTTAACCCATTATCCATTCGAATCAAAAGGAGAGAATAGCATTGGCGATCAATTTAAACGATATTATGGCCGAAGATTTCCAGATTGTGGTGGAAGAATATGTGGAGCGCAATAAAAACCTGCTGGATACCATGAGCAAGTACCAGACCGCTTCCAGCCGGCTCAACCGCGCGGTGACAAAGGCCGCCACCCAGTGCGGCTGTATTTCGCTTACGGGCAGGAAAAGATCCGGGCAAGCCAAAACGGGCGTGGAGGGCAAGCTTTGCAAAAATTGCCGGGAGGCCATCGAAAAGGAAATGGGCGATGTGCTCTTCTATCACGCGGCCATGTGCAATGCTCTGGGCCTTTCCATCTACGATGTCATGCTCAAGGAAAAGCAGACGCTCTTTGCCCTTGGGGAGTATTCTTTAAAATAGCGAGAGTAAAAAAGAGGCGAAAACGCCTCTTTTTCTTTTTCCGCACAAAAAACCGGCATCTCTTAACTACTGCTGGGCCTCTTCCTGCTCCGCCTGGCGCAGCATCTGCTCTAAAATCCGCGCTCCGCTGGCCACAATTTCCGGGCAGGGCCGCGCGGCATAGTATTCGCTCGTGCGCTGATCTGGGATAGGGCTTTGCTTCTGCCCTGAGCGCAGCTTGAGCAGTTCCCGGCAGACGATATGCCCATTCTCCTTAGAAAAACGGCGCGCAAATTCCTGCACGCGCGCATAGTGCCTGGCCTTGGCGGCAGTATCTGCCGGGTCATACCCGCCATACAGCGCCCCCAGGA
>USII01000057.1 GCA_900554725.1 uncultured Eubacteriales bacterium | reverse complement strand
CTGGGAATATGGCAAAAAAGGAAAGCAGAAATCTGCTTTCTTTTTTTATGCGGAGGCATTGCGAGAAGCCATGCTTCCAAGCTTCCAAATAAGCGGGTGAATGGGCAAAAAAGCCTCAAAACGGCAGCGCCTGTCTCCATAGCCCCAGGGCATGTTCGGGGCTTCAAATGAATGGCGATTTATGGTATGATAAGCGGGTAAAAGTAGAGTTGGAGAAGAATCGTGCGGTTAACAAAAATCGAAATTAATGGATTTAAATCCTTTGAAAAGAAAACAGAGCTGCTCATCAATCGGGGCATTACGGGCATCGTTGGTCCGAACGGCAGCGGAAAAAGCAATATTGCCGATGCCATTCGTTGGGTGTTGGGAGAGCAGAGCAGCAAAAATCTTCGGGGCACAAAGATGGAAGATGTTATCTTCGGCGGCACACAGAACCGGGCAAAAAAGGCGTTTTGCGAAGTAACCCTCTTTTTTGACAATGAGGATGGGCGCATTGCCAGCGATTACAGCGAAATTGCTGTGGGAAGGAAGATGTTTCGCTCTGGAGAAAGCGAATACTACCTCAACGGCAACAGTGTGCGTTTGAAGGATATTCTGGATCTCATCCGAGATACCGGGATAGGGAAGGAAGGCTATTCCATCGTGGGCCAGGGGCGCATCGATGAGATCTTATCCAGCAAACCGCTGGCGCGCAGAAAGGTATTTGAAGAGGCCGCCGGTGTGATGAAATTCCGCACCCGCAAAGAGGAGGCCGAACATAAGCTGGAGCGCACCCGGGATAATCTGACGCGCGTTGCCGATATTTTGGGAGAGCTTTCCAGCCAAGTGGAGCCGCTTCGAGAACAGGCGGAAAAAACACGGCAATATCTATCGCTTTTTGAGCGGCAGAAGATTTTAGATATGAACATCTATGCGCAGAACTACGAGCGCATGGGAAAGCGCATGGAAAAGCTGCAAGCAGAGCTTGCCGAACTTGAGGCTGCCATTGAAGCGGAACAGAGCGGTTTTGGCAGCAGCGCTATGGAGACCGAAGAACTGACCCGGCGCCTGGAGCAGCTGGAAGGAGAGCTGGCCGGGCTTCGGGAGGAAATTTCCAAGAAAGCCACGGAAAACGAGCGCGCGGCAGGGGAGGAAAAGCTGCTGGAAGAGAGCGCTGCCGCCCTGAGCCGGGAATCTGAGCGCTTGGGCGAGGAGCGGCAGGCGGAGATAGAGCAGGCTCAGGGGCTTTTGGAACAGATAGAGCAGCTAAAGGGCCAGCAGGAGGGAGTTTTGGAGCAGATGCGCCAGGTGGATGCGCAGCTGGCAGATGCCCTTTCCCAAAAAGCCGAGCAGGAGGATAGGCAGGGGCGGAAACATAGGCGCAGAGAGGAACTGCGCCAGAGGCATTTCCGGCTGTTGGCGGAAACGGCAGAAAAGCAGAGCGAACTTTCGGCGCTGGAAATGAAGGAGGAAAGCTTCCTTGCGCGGGCAGAGGAGGCGCGCAGTCAGCAGGCCGAGCAGCGCGCTCAGGAGGGTGCTCTGCGCAGCAAAATTGCCGCGCAGCAGCAGGAGGCCCAGCGCTTGCAGGGGCAGCAGGCCGCGCTTACTCAGCGCATGAACGAGAATAAATACCGCGCCGCCCAGCAGCGGCAGCGGGAAGAGGCGCTGGCGGAGGCCCTCAACAAAGCGCGCGCAGAGGAAAACGATGTGCGCAGCCGCAAAAAGGCGTTGGAGGGGTTGAAAGCGGAATATGAGGGCTATTCTCAAGGAGTGCGCAATCTGATGCGCGCAGTCAGAACGCATCAGCAGATGAAGGGCAAGCTGTTGGGCACGCTGGCTGAGCTGATAGAGGTGCCCGAGCAGTATGAGGCGGCCATTGAAGCGGTTTTGGGAGGGGCGCTGCAGAATATTGTAGTGCCGGGAGAGCAGGAGGCAAAAGAGGCAATTGCCCTTTTGCGCCGCGAGCGTCTGGGGCGGGTGACCTTTCTGCCCCTTTCTGCGCTGCGGGTGAACGGGCTCAGCCAGCGAGAAAAACAGGCGCTGGGGCCGGAAGTGATTGTGATGGCGGATCAGGCTGTGCGAAGCAGGGAAGGCGTATCGAGAGCGGTGGAATTTCTGCTGGCGCGCACGGCGATTGTAAGGGATATGGAGGATGCTGTGGCTCTGGCGCGCCGGGCCGGGTATTCTTTTCGCATTGTTACGCTGCTTGGGGATATTGTAAACCCTGGTGGCGTCATGACGGGCGGAAGTATCCAAAAAAAGCAATTTGGGCTGCTTTCGCGGGAGCGGGATATTGAGAAGCTGGAAGAGCTGTTAAAGCAGAAGGCTGGCCAGGCTGGCCAGGCAGAAAGAGCGCTTGCTCAGAGCAAAAAGGAATCTGAAAAGCTGCAACAGCAGGCAGAGGCGATTTTGTTGGAGCTGAAGGCGGGGGAGATTCAGGCAGCGCAACAGCGCAGCCAGACAGAGGCGGATGCTCAACAGCTTTCCCTGCTGCAAAACCAAATGGCGGAGATGGAGGCAAGGCTTTCAGGCGCATCCCGGCAGAGCGAGGAAAATCGTCAGAAAATTGCAGAACTTTCCACATACCTGGAAGAACTTTCTCAGAAGACGCTGGCGGCGCGGGAAGAAGGAGAACAGCTGGACCAGGAACAGGATACCGCTGCGGAGAATCTGGACGAGCAGATCAGCGCGCTCCGCATCAGCCGGGCGGAACTCGCAAAGGATAGCCAGGCGCTTTCTGAAAATATGGCTCGCATGGAAATGGAAATTTCGGCGCTGGAAGCGCGGGCAGAGACCAAGCGCAAAAGCGCAGAAAAGCATGCTTCTGCCCAAAGTGCGCTGGAGCGGGAGCTTTCCCAGCGCAGAGAACAGGAAAAAAACGCGCAGGAAAAAGTGCGCCAACTGAGGCAACAGGAGCAGGAGAAGGAAAAGAAGCGTGTAACCATGAGAGACGAACTTGCCCGGCGGCAGAAGCATAATTCCGAGTTTCAGCTGCGCCAGACTGAGTTAATTGAGCACAAATTTAAAGTAGAAGGGCAGGTTGAGCGTTCCAGGCTTGCGCTGGAGACGGCAGGAAACAGGATTTGGGAGGAATATGGCCTGACCTATGCGGATGCGGAAGCTCTGCGCACGGAAATCAGCTTCCAGGAAGCGAATCGGCAGGTGCAGGAAATCCGGGCAGAAATTCGAGAACTTGGGACCATTAATCCCAATGCCATTGAGGAATATGGCAGGGTTTTTGAGCGGTTTACGGATCTTTCCATGCAAAAGGAGGATTTGGAAAAGGCAGAAGCAGATTTGCAGAAGGTGATTGCGGAGATCGTTTCGGGAATGCGCAGAACATTCCGGGAAAAATTTGAGCTCATCAGCCAGAATTTCCAGGAGATTTTCCAGGTGCTTTTCGGCGGAGGCCGGGCAAAGCTGGCGCTGGAAGAGGGGGATATTATGGAATGCGGCATAGAAATCAGCGCAGAGCCGCCGGGCAAGAAGCTCCAGCATATTTCCCTGCTCTCTGGAGGGGAACGCGCGCTGACGGCCATCGCGCTGCTTTTTGCGATGCTCAAGATAAATCCTTCGCCCGTTTGCCTGCTGGATGAGATAGATGCGCCGCTAGATGAGGCGAATGTGGCGCGGTTCTGCGAGTATATTAAGACACTTCAGAAGGAATCGCAGTTTCTCATCATCACACACCGCAAGCCAACCATGGCAATGTGCTCCTCCCTTTATGGGGTTACGATGGAGGAGCAGGGCATTTCCAAAATTGTATCTGTAAAAATAGATTAACAGGAGGCACAACATGGGCTTTTTTGAAAAACTGAAACAAGGTCTTGCAAAGACGCGCAGCGGGTTTTCTGAGAAAATTTCCGGCGTGCTCTCTGCCTTTACCCGTGTGGATGAGGATTTGCTAGAAGAGCTGGAAGAAGCGCTGATTCTCTGCGATATGGGTGTGGAAACATCCCTTGCGGCCATCGAAGAACTGCGGCAGAGAGTGAAGGAAGAGCGCATTAAGCAGCCCGAGCAGGTGCGGGAGGCTTTGAGGGAAATTATCGAAGATCTGGTTCGCTTCGACCTGCCGGAGGAAACCTTCCCAAAAGTGATTTTGGTCATTGGCGTCAACGGTGTAGGCAAGACGACTTCCATCGGAAAAATTGCAAATGTATACCGGCAGCAGGGAAAAAGCGTGCTGCTTGCTGCGGCGGATACCTTCCGGGCTGCGGCAAGCCAGCAGCTTTCCATCTGGGCGGAACGAGTGGGCGTGCCGATTGTAAAATATGGCGAAGGGGCAGACCCTGCAGCGGTGGTTTATGATTCGCTGGATTCGGCGAAAGCTCATGGGACGGATGTGGTCATTTGCGATACGGCCGGGCGGCTGCACAATAAGAAAAATCTCATGAACGAACTCAATAAGATCGACCGGGTCATTTCCCAGCAGCACCCCGAAGCCAGCCGGGAGACTCTTCTGGTGCTGGATGCGACGACGGGCCAGAACGCTATTTCTCAGGCAAAGGAGTTTTCCAGTGTAGTTCATGTGGATGGTCTGGTGCTGACAAAACTGGACGGAACGGCCAAAGGCGGTGTGATCTGCGCCATTAAAAAGGAACTGGGCATTCCTGTGCGCTATATCGGCGTGGGCGAAGGGGTAGACGATTTGCAGGTGTTCCAGCCGGAGGAATTTGCCGCGGCGCTGGTGGGAAAAAATTAAGGCTGGCCCAGCGCAAAATGGAAGGGCCGGAAGGACGGCGAAAAAAGGAATAAAAAGCTGACAAGGGATATGCCTTGACAGAAAGGAAAATTTATAGTAAGATGACAGAGCGGGGAAAAGATATGGCGGCCTCGCTGCTACTGGATTTTTATGGGCAGACGCTCACAGGAAAGCAGCAGGATGCAATGGAGCTTTATTATAACGAAGATCTTTCCCTTTCGGAGATTGCGGAAAACCTGAAAATTTCCCGGCAGGCTGCGCTGGATAGCATTCAGCGCGCGCAGAAACATCTAAACAAGATGGAGCATCAGCTTGGCATGCTTAGAAAATACCGTGCATGCGCAGATGCGGCGGCGGAAATTGAGCGGCTGGCCAAGGGCGGGGCGGCGGAGCGGGAAATTCTCCGGCAAGTGCAAATCATCCGGCAGGCATGGGAGGATAACTGATGGCATTTGAAGGTCTTGCGGAAAAACTCCAGGCTGTTTTTGGAAAACTGACGCGGCGGGGAAAGCTCTCCGAGGCGGATATTAAGGCAGCGATGCGGGAAGTGCGGCTGGCTCTTCTGGAGGCGGATGTCAACTTCCTGGTTGTAAAAAAATTTGTTCAGAGCGTTTCGCAAAAGGCTGTGGGAAAAGAGGTTTTGGAGAGCCTCACCCCTGGGCAGCAGGTGATCAAAATTGTCCGGGATGAAATGGTTGCCCTGCTGGGCGGCCAGGTTTCGGATATCAAATTTGCCTCTATGCCGCCCACGGTCATTCTAATGGCCGGCCTTCAGGGCGCCGGGAAGACGACGATGTGCGGCAAGCTTGCCCTGCATTTTGCAAAGATGGGCAAAAAGCCGATGCTGGTTGCCTGCGATATTTACCGGCCGGCTGCCATTGAACAGCTGAAGGTAGTGGGCGCTCAGGCGGAAGTTCCGGTATTTGAGATGGGCCAGAAAAACCCTTCCAAAATCTACGAAGCCGCTTTAAAGGAATGCAAAAGTAAGGGCCGGGATGTGCTGATTGTGGATACGGCGGGGCGCCTGCATATCGATGATCAGATGATGCAGGAATTGAAGGAACTCAGAAAAACTGCCAATCCATCGGAGGTTTTGCTGGTTGTAGATGCTATGACAGGGCAGGATGCGGTAAACGCGGCCAAAGCATTTAATGAGCAAATAGAGCTTACGGGCGTGATTCTCACCAAAACGGATGGAGATACCCGCGGCGGTGCAGCCCTCTCCGTAAAGGATGTGACAGGCAAGCCCATCAAGTTTGTAGGTACGGGGGAAAAACTGGCGGATATTGAGCCTTTCTATCCAGACCGCATGGCAAGCAGAATCCTTGGCATGGGGGATGTGATGACCCTCATCGAAAAGGCAGAAAAGAGCTTCGATGAAAAGCAGGCTCGGGAGCTGGAGCAGAAGATCCGCTCGCAGAAGCTGAACTTAAACGATTTTCTTGAACAGATGCATCAGCTTTCCAAAATGGGCTCTATGCAGGATATTTTGGGCATGCTCCCCGGGGGAAACAAGCTTGCTGGGGCCAGCATCGATGAGAAGAAATTAAAGCGCACGGAAGCCATCATCACTTCTATGACGAATGCAGAGCGGGAAGACCCTGCTATTATAAATGGCAGCCGCAGGAAGCGCATTGCAGCGGGCAGCGGCACCAGTGTGCAGGAAGTGAACCGCCTGCTCAACCAGTTTGAGCAGATGAAAAAGATGATGAAAATGATGACAGGAAAAGGCGGAAAGCGCAGAAAAGGCATGATGGGCCTGCCCTTTTAGGCGGCCTGTAAATAAAATTCAAATTTCACAGCGTGAAGGAACAGGAGAATAGAAAAATGGCAGTTAAAATTAGACTCAAAAGAATGGGAGCAAAGAAGAACCCCTTTTACCGCATCGTCGTTGCAGACAGCAGAAGCCCGAGAGATGGGCGGCTCATCGAGGAGCTTGGGTATTATAACCCCATGAACAAAGAACTGAAGCTGGATAACGAAAAGGCAGCGGATTGGGTGAAGAAGGGAGCTCAGCCCACAGATACTGCCCGTGCGC
>USII01000056.1 GCA_900554725.1 uncultured Eubacteriales bacterium | reverse complement strand
ACTATCAGCCCCGCAATAATAAAGAATGCCCAAATATATTTCAGCATGAAAATTCCCCCTGCTGCCAATATACGAGGCGAGCTGGCGGAACATGACTTATCCGCGCACACAAAAACACTTCTTCAAAGAATATTGACGAAGTTTGTAAAAATCGCTATTATTTATTCTATAATCAATATTTTGTCGGAGGTCAGTTATGAAATCTACAGGCATTGTGCGTCCAGTGGATACGCTGGGCAGAATCGTCCTACCAGTTGAACTGCGCCGCAATCTCAATATCGAATACAAAGATCCACTGGAAATTTTTGTGGACGGTGAATACATCATGATGAAAAAATATCAGCCCAGCTGCGTTTTCTGCGGCAGCATGGAGAATATCATCTCTTATCAAGGCAAAAATGTATGCAAAAAATGCATTGAAAAATTGAAAAAGCTCTAACTCGCCTTTCGCCCTGCCCGCCAAAGCGGGCTACAGCTTTAGCATAATTTCATAGGCGCGGTTTTTGCTGACACTCAGCTGCTGCGCAGCTGTCAGAACGGCTTCTTTTTTGCGCATTCCTCTTTCTATGAATGTCCGCAGGAGGGCGGCAATTTCGTCATCTGCGACTTCTTTTGTTGTGCTTTCTTTTGCCCCCTCCAACACCAGGACATATTCTCCCCTTGCCTCTTCCTTTTGAAAATGTTCGGCCGCCTCCAAAACGCTTGTTCGCAGCACACTCTCATGCAGCTTTGTCAGCTCCTTACATACGGCTATCTTTCGCTCCGGGCAAATTTGCGCAAGCTCACTTAGCGTTTTGGCCAGCTGATGCGGGCTCTCATAGAGAACCGTCGTATAAGGATGCGCACAGGCGGTTTTAAGCGCCTGTTTTCTCGCCTTATCCCGAGGCAGGAACCCTTCAAAGACGAATTTTTTCGCAGGAATGGCAGAAACGGTAAGGGCCGCGATGGCAGCACAGGCGCCAGGCACGCTTACAATCTCTATCCCTCTTTGGGCAGCAAGCTCTGTAAGCGGCGCGCCTGGATCCGATATGATGGGCGTTCCGGCATCTGTGCACAGCGCAATATCCGCCCCTTCCTCCAGCAGGGAGACGATATGCGCTATCTTTGCGGGGCTGCTGTGCTCATGGCAGCTTAAAAGCCTCCCCCCAATGCCAAGGCTGTTTAGCAGGGCCAGCGTGCGCCGGGTATCCTCGGCAGCAATATAATCTGCCGCCGCTAGAACCTCCATGGCGCGCTTTGTCATATCTCCCAGGTTTCCAATGGGCGTGGAAACGATATAAAGCTTTCCCGCCATCTCACTCCTCCATATGGTACATCTGTTTTAACTCTTTTGTATAGGCACCGTTTTCCTGCACATTCAGCTGGGGCAGAATGCGCAGCCCCTCTGCCGCATCGCGCACGGCCTTGAGCAGGATATAATTGGGCTCGGCCCCGGCCTTTGGGGCCACCATGCGCAAAACCTTGGGTTCGAGCCGCGCACATTTCAGTTCATAAACCAGCTCTGCCAGCCGGGCAGCGCGGTGAATCAGATAAAAGCGCCCGCCCGTCTGCAGCAGGCGCGCAGCGCTTTGCACCACTTCCCTCAAGCTGCATGCCACCTCGTGGCGCGCAATGGCAATGCTCTTTTCCTGGTTGGCCTTTCCCGCCCGTACTTTATCATAAGGTGGGTTTGAAATCACCACTTTGACAGGCGAAAGCTGCCGGCTGAGGGCCCTAAAATCCCCTTCTAAAATCTGAACCCGGCGCTCCAGCCCATTAAGGGCAATATTGCGCCGCGCCAGCTCTGCTGCCGGCGCTTGCAGCTCTATGCCGATAAAGCGCGCTTCGCATCTTCCCGAGAGCAAAACCGGCAGAATTCCGCTGCCCGTGCCCAAATCCACAACCGCCTCTCCTCTTTTCGCCTCCACAAAGGAGGCAAGCAGAACGGCATCTGTCCCAAAACGAAAAGCGGCATCGCTCTGAATAAACCTTAATCCTGCAAATTGCAGGTCTTCTATTTTTTCCATCCCTTTTCAATAAAAGAGCCCGTGCCTAAGCGCGGGCTCTTTTATCCCTTTTTGGACTATTCCTCAAC
Source organism: uncultured Eubacteriales bacterium (assembly GCA_900554725.1). Classification (GTDB taxonomy): domain Bacteria; phylum Bacillota; class Clostridia; order Christensenellales; family Christensenellaceae; genus QANA01. The sequence goes on along the minus strand of USII01000056.1, from coordinate 4,651 downwards.
GATAGCATCGTTGGGGCAGGTTGCTGCACAGCTGCCGCATTCGATACATACATCGGGATCGATCGTGTACTGATCATCGCCTTCTTTAATCGCGTCGACAGGGCAAGCCTCTGCGCAAGCGCCGCAGCTAATGCATTCCTCTGTAATCTTATATGCGCCAGCTTTACCTTTACGATTTTCTTGAGCGGCTGGGTTTCTATCACAGTGCCCGTGCCATCCGGCGTTTGCACCTCGGTGCCATTGCGCGGCAGAATGGCCGCAAGCTCCTTATAGTATTCATGCTCATACCCAAGGCAACACATAAGCCTTCCGCACAGCCCGCTGATCTTTGTGGGCGAAAGCGAAAGATTCTGCTCCTTTGCCATTTTGATGGAGACCGGCTGAAAATCCCCTAAAAATTCCGCGCAGCAGGCCGGACGGCCGCAGGGCCCCAGCCCCCCAATCATCTTTGTTTCATCCCGCACGCCAATTTGGCGCAGTTCGATGCGCGTTTTGAATACAGACGCCAGATCTTTTACCAATTCCCGAAAATCTACCCGGCCTTCGGCTGTAAAATAGAAGATAATCTTGCTGTTATCGAATGTATACTCCACATTGATAAGCTTCATCTCCATCTTGTGCTTTTTAATTTTTTCCTGACAGATGGAGAAGGCTTCCTTTTCTTTTTGCTGGTTTGCCTCTACTCTGGCATAATCTTCCTCGTCGGCCCGGCGGATAATGGGCTTAAGCGGCTTCTGCAAATCCTTCTGCTCCATATCGCGCGCGCCAATGACAACCTCGCCAAATTCGATGCCCCGGGCCGTTTCCACAATCACGCCCTCTCCCACCTCGATCTCAATGCCGATGGGATCGAAATAGTATATCTTTCCGGTTTTTTTAAACCGCACCCCTATCACTTTACTAGACACTTTTTCCCTTTACCTCCAATATATCAAACAGCAGCCCCATGACAATGAGCTTGCTGCGAACTTGTGGATAGCGCCGTTTGCGCTCGCAGCGCTCCAGCGCTAAATTCATTATACCGTAGAGCTGCGGCTTTGTAAAACGCTGGGCCAGGGCGGCCACCGTCTGCCTGTCATCCGGGTTCATCAGCGGCAGATTTTCCTGGAAGTAAATGGCATCCCGCATATATGTGGCAATGGCATAAAAAAGCTCTTCCAGGCGCTCCTCCTGGCTTAGCGCCTCCTTTTCCATTTCAAATAGAGAGGGATTTTTCTTTTTGGCCAGGCGCATGCATATTCTGGCGGCGCTCTGCCGCACCTGCGCCAGCTCCTCGTCCTGCGCGATTTTCAGCGCCTGCCCATACGACCCGGCAGCCCATGCGGCCGCAAAGTCGGCCTTTTCTTCGCTCATGCTCTTTTTCAGTTCGCCGGCCAGGGCCTGGCGAGGCATCTTGCGCACCCGTACTTCCATGCATCTGGAGCGAACAGTAGGCAGAAGGCGTTCTTCCTGGACCGCAGAGAGGATAAAAACCACATCCTCCGCCGGCTCTTCCAGGCTCTTAAGCAGATAATTCTGCTCCTGGGCAGTCAGCTCCTGGGCATTTTGAATTAAAATGCAGCGAGCGCCCCCGCCCATGGCCTTATTGGAAAGAAATTCCGGAATGCGCCGCACCTCTTCCATCTTAATGCCGCCTTTGGCATCCAGCTCCAGAAAATCCGGCAAATTGCCATCCCGAAACTTCCGGCAGGCCAGGCACTGCCCGCAGGCCGTTCTGTGCTGGCAGAAAATCCGCCCTGCCAATTCCCGGGCAGCCTGCCGTGCATCCTCTTCCCCTGCGGCGCTGATAAGATAGGCCGCCGCCAAGCGCCCTGCCTGCACATCCTGATAAAGCGCCTGTTCTTCCGGCCCTATATACCGCACCAATGTTCCAGTACCTCTTCCACTTGCGCTTTCAAATCTTCCCAAACTTCCCCAACACTTCTGCCCGCATCCACTACGCGCACGCGCCGTTCCTGCTGCGCCAGCTGCCGAAATCCCCAATCCACCTTTTCAAAAAAGCTGCTGCCCTCCTGCTCCAGGCGATCCCGATTTACTCTGCCGCTTTTTATGCGCCGGCCCGCCCTCTCCACTTCCAAAAGGAACAGAAATGTGGCATCCGGCAGGCAGTGCTCTATGGCGTAGCGGTTTGCCTCGCGCACCCGGTCTTCACCCAGGCCGCGCCCATAGCCCTGGTAGGCGATGCTAGATTCCAAATAGCGGTCGCAGAGCACAATTTTACCCTGCTCCAGCGCAGGCAGAATCTTTTCATCGATATGCTGCGCGCGCGCAGCGGCATAGAGGAGCATTTCCGTTTGGGCAGACATGCCTTTATTTTCCGGGCTGAGCAGAATTTCCCGCACTTGCTCGGAAATGCCGCAGCCTCCCGGCTCTCTGGTTAACAGGATATCCAGCCCTTTTTGTTTCAAATAGTCCGCCAGGAAGCAAAGCTGCGTGGATTTCCCGCATCCATCCAAGCCTTCCAGCGTCAAAAATAACCCTTTTTTCATGCGCATACCATCCGTTTTCCTATCATTCAAATTATATCTGCTCCTGCCGTAGCTGTAAAGTTGGAAATATTGCCTTATGCGCTCCAGGCTGATATAATAGGGCTAAAGTAAGCTCGAAAAGGGGATATACTTAGATGCAGTTCAAGCATTACCCGGATATGCTGCTGTTCAGCAAGGAGAGCAGCGGCTGGCTGCGCCATACGCTCTATTTTGTCGCGGCAGATAGCCTAGATTCCGGCTCTGCAAAAATATATCGTTTCTCTGTCCTGCGCAAATCCCAATTTGAGGATTTTGCCCTGGGCGGAATCTATTCTCTGGAATGTCTGGGCGGGAAAATCCACTCCTATGTGTGCGAAAACCGCTATGCTCTTTCGGATACCGAATATTTCTCCCTGATTCGCCAGCGGGATCTGCAGTTTTTAAGCAACCGGGATAGGGAGCGCATTGGCATCAATGCCACTTCCTATCGCCCGGCAGACTACTATTATTCCATTGTCAACATTCAAAAGCTTCTGGAATACCGGCCTTCTCGCCTGCACCGCATCATTTTTTGGATTGCGCAGATGTTTTTTGGCATTCTTGCTTATCTTCTGCCCATCTTTATCTATCTGCTCTATGTGTTTTTTGTCTCTTCCTGCGCTGCCTCCAGCAACGCCGGTATTTTCGGCGGCATTCTGCTCGCGCTGATTACGCTGGCAGCCATTCCGTTTTTGCTGTTTGGCATGCGCCTATCCGGCCAACTCTACGAAGAGCTCATGCTGCGCATGAATTCCTTTAAGTTCGATCTACTGCAGCAATATGCCCTGGAATGGGCAGGCATGCGCAGAAACATCGGAATCCAGCGGGAGGAAGTACAACCCATCCTGCGCCTCGGCTTTTGGACTGGGGGCGCCGCATTGCTTGGCCTGCTTCTTGCGATCATTCTGCTCTAGCTCTTTTATCCTCAAAAAAGTGCGCCTGGGCTTTAGCCGCGGCGCGCTTTTTTTACCTCTTCCGCCGTTTTCCCTAAGAATTATCTTCGATAAAAAATTTCCGGCTCTGCCAAGCGCTCGGCGTCTTTCTATTTTTCGTCTTTTTCCACCTGAATGCAAATCTGGATGATATATTGGCTGGGATCGGGCACGGCAAAGTAACTCAAAAGCTCGCGCTCATAGGCATTACCGCAGATCTGCCAGCCCTGCTCGCCTAGAAAACCCTTAAGCCGTTCATAGGATACATCCATGCTCTCATAAGATCCCCTGTGTTCTAGAATGGCATATATCCCTCGAGGCTTTAGAAAAAAGCGCTCCCCATCGTATTGCTTATGCACTCGGCTGAAATACCAGCTTTCCTTATACCACCCTTTTTCCAGGTTTTCTTTTGAGATAATCGCGCCAAAGGGCAGTTCATCTCCTACCATATGCTCATCGCAGAATCGAAAATGATCGCGGATTTTGGGCATGTGATTTTTTGTCGCGCTCTGCTCTGCCACATCGATCTTTACCACAATCAGATACTCTTCCGGGCAGTACTCTATTCTCGGTTCGCCACAGTGCGCCTGCATCCCATTGCGAGTGCGCTCCTCAATATTGGCGATAAAGCGCTGCATGCGCTCTATCTCTCGCTGCTCGCGCACCAAATAGGCGTGTTTTTCCTCTAAAAGCTGCATGAAAGCCTCTGGGCTTCGGCGCGCAATATATTCCTTGATCTCCCCTAGCCCTGCCCCTGCCTTTTTGAGCATGGAGATGATATCAAAAATAAAAAACTGATTGATAGAGTAGTAGCGATAGCCATTTTCGCGGACAATATCCGGCCTCAGAATCCCGATCGCATCGTAATGAAACAGCGTATCCTTTTTTACGCCGCAAAGCCGCGCAAACTCTCCTGTCGTAAAATAAATTTGTGAATTTTCGTACATATTCTCAATTCTCTATTGACTATTGGGTTACTCCATACTTTATTGTAATAGTAGGTGGCCTGGAAATCAAGGCAAATTCTAATAGGAGGATTTATGGACCAAATTGATTACCGAAAGGTAAGAGAAGAGGACTACGAAAGACTGGAAGAGCTCATTCGAAAGACATGGGGCTCAAAAAACAAGTATCCCGAGAAAATTGAGCGGGCACGGCGCAAAGCAAGCCTGTATCATTACCTCTCGGAACAGAACTACAGCTGTGTCGCTG
>USII01000055.1 GCA_900554725.1 uncultured Eubacteriales bacterium | reverse complement strand
ACGAGATCCTCTCTGGTCTCGTGGGCTCGGAGATGTGTATAAGAGACAGCAATCTGGATGCGCTGGGCATCCTCTTTGCGAAGAGTCAGCTCATAGCCGCGCAGATAAATTTCGATCGGGTCGCCCAAAGGGGCCATCTTGCGGATGAGCACGCGCGTGCCCGGCGTGAGGCCCATATCCAGGAACCTGCGCCGAAGCACCCCTTCTCCGCCCACTGTTTTAATGATGCCGCTCTGCCCTACATGCAGATGATCCAATGTCATGGGATGCCTCCATTTGTTAGCATAGGCTAACTTTACAGCTTATAAATAGGCAAGGAACCCTTGCCCGTTTATAAGTTTACACATCCCTGGCAGAGCTGTCAAGGGCAGGTTAGCTGTTTTTGTTGTTCATGCGGCAGCGGAAGAACAGGCGCTTTAGAGCAGTGCCGTTAAAGGGGATGAGGGGGTAAAGATAGCTTCTGCCGGATACGGTTTTATTGACTGCCAGCAGCCAGATGATGACAAGCAGCCCCAAAATCATGCCCCAATAATCAAAAATGGCGATGAGCACGAGCAGCATGATGCGGCAGAGGTTAAAGGCATAGCCGAGCTCATAACTGGGCTGGGCATAATTCCCTACAGCCACCAGCCCCATATACATGATCACTTCCGGGACAAACCAGTGCGCCTGCACGGCAAATTCGCCTAAGATCAGAGCGCTGATGACGCTAAAGGAATTGGAAAGCGAGTTGGGCGTATTTAACGATGCCAGTTTCAGGCCCGCGAGGGCAAACTCAAAAAAGAGCAGCTGGACGATGACAGGCACGGAATTTGGCTCCTTTACCTGGATAAAGGAGAGCCAGGATGGAATCCAGCCTGGGTTCTCTACCAGAAGATACCATAAAGGTGTAAGAAAGATGGTGATAAAAAACACAAAGGAGCGGACAAATCGAAGATAAGTGCCCACGACAGGGGGAAAGCAGTAGTCGTTGCTATCCTGTATAAAATCAAAAAAGGAGGCGGGCAGAATCATCACGGAAGAGGTATTATCGATGATCACTACAATGCTGCCCTCTGCAATGCTGGCAGCAGCAGCATCTGGCCGCTCTGTATAGCGCACTTTGGGAAAAGGGTTATACCAGCCCTTTTCCACCAAAGCTTCATTCAGGCTTTCCTGTGCCATCGTGAGGGAATTGACCTGCAAGTTGTCCAGCTTATGCTGAAGTCTCTGCAAAAAATCGCGATCCACCTTTTCGTTCAGATAAGCCAGAACAACAAAAGTTTTGGAACGGCTGCCTACCGTGTGCATTTCCATGATGAGATCTTCCGAGCGAATGCGCCGGCGGATCAGGGCTGTGTTGTTGACGAGGATTTCGCTAAAGCCATCATGCGCGCCGCGCAGAACCTTTTCATCATCAGGCTCTTCGATGCCGCGGCTCGGGTATGCCCAGGCATCCAGCAGGATGGCCGGCATAAAAAGGTCCACAAAAAGCACAACGGAGCCCGTAAGCAGGCGGCGGGAAATGTAGTCAAAATCCTGCGAGACGCTGGCTTCCGTATAGGTGACGTACCGGGCCAAAAACTCCTCCGGGGTAATGCCCGGTTGGATGTGTTCGCCCTTATGAAGCAGGATAAACCGGGTGACTTTCTCTAAAATATCGTCCTTGGCAAACCCGTTAATCATATATAAATAGGCGGTATGCCCGTCGATCTCCAGGCGCCGCTTGATAATATCGAAATTCTTTTGCGTACGCATCCGATCGTCGAAGGATGGAATTTGTTCCTGCCAATTTTTCTGCATAGTAAACCTCCATTCCTTTTTAAAATGTGCCAAAATGCCATCAATATGCGTATGAAAATCAAAAGCCGGGGGAGAATAGGAAAAGAAATCCATAAAAAAAGGAGAAGGACATGCAGCTGAAAGATTCAAAGACATTGAAAAACCTGTATGCGGCGTTTGCCGGGGAAACACAGGCCTGGGGGAAGTACAGTTTTTTTGAGGCAAAAGCCAAAAAGGATGGCTATCAGCAAATTGCCGCCATTTTTCAGGAGACTGCAAAAAACGAGGGCGCTCATGCCAAACTTTGGTATGAATATATTGTGGGCGAAATCGGGACGACAGAGCAGAACCTGAAGGATTCCGCACAGACGGAAAACTACGAATGGACAAATATGTACCGACAATTTGCCGAGCAGGCCCGGGAAGAGGGATTTGAGGAGATTGCCCATAAGTTTGAGATGGTGGCATCCATCGAAAAGGCGCATGAGCAGCGCTACAACGCGCTAAGCGAGAACATCCAGGAGGGGAAGGTTTTTGCAAGAAACGGCGGCGCCGTATGGGTATGCAGAAACTGCGGCTATATCCACGAAGGGGAAACTCCTCCCGAAATATGCCCGGTCTGCGCGCACAAAAAGGCACATTTTGAAATTCAAGCACAAAACTACTAAAAGAAAAGGGCAGCCCGCAATTTTTTTGCGGGCTGCCCTTTGTTTTTTTTAAAAATTATGGTACACTGGGGGTGAGATTTGAAAATAAAATAGGAGGGCTACCATGGCAAAGAAAGAAGTCGTTCTCATTGGCGCCGGAAAAATTGGAAGGGGCTATATTGCCGATCTTTTCAATACGGCAGGGTATAAGCTGGTGTTTTTGGAATATGCGGAGGGGCTTGTGCAAAAGCTGCGCCAGCAGGGCTACTATACCATCTTCCGCAGCCACGACGATCGGCCGGGCTTTGATAAGGCGGTGATCCGGGGCTATGACGCCTATTGCACGCAGACGGAGTATGAGCAGTGCATAAATGCCATTGCCGCTACAAACTATGTGACAATCCATGTATTCCCCATGGCGTGCGAATCTATCGGCCATATGATTGGCGATGCCATCAAGCTGCGCTATAAAAACGGCAACAGCGAGCCGCTGGATCTGCTGTTCTGCGTGAATTTCGTATACCCGGGAGAGATATTTAAAAAATACATTCTGGAGCGGCTTACCCCTGAAGAAGCGGCATTTATGGAAGAGCATGTGGGCTTTGTGGAGAGCCTGGTGTTTCGCCTCGGGGCAGATCCAATGCCCGAAATGCGCCAGGAGGATGAAATTTCCATTCTCTCGGGAGATCGGGATTTTCTTCCTGTCGGAAATGAATGGAAGGGCCAAATTCCAGAAGGGGTTAAGCTGGTTGTGCGGGATAATATGCCGGCGCGGCTGGTCTATAAAATCTGGGCGGGCAATACGAGCCATCTTGCAAAGGCATCCTTTGGGCAGAGAAGGGGCTATCAGTGGGCATGGCAGAGCGATGAAGATCCGTATGTGAGAAAATGTGCGGCCTTCTGCGCGCGCGAGGCGAGCTTTGGCGTGGCGGCGGAATTCGGCATGCAGGAAAGCGAACTGCGCGACCACCCGGAAGAGCGCTTCGACCCGGCTTCCATCAATAAGGATGTGGAGGATCCGCTGACCCGCATCGCCCAGGATCCCAAGCGCAAGCTGGCGCGCAACGACCGGCTGGTGGGCCCGGCGCTGCTCTGCCTCAAGCACGGGCGGCTGCCATATTATCTGGCCCGCAGCGCGGCGATGATGTTCTATTTCCAAAACCCCAAAGATGCTGCGGCGGTGGAAATTCAGAACTATTTAAGTGAAAATGGCATTGAAAAGGCCATCGAAAAATACTGCCAGCTGGATCGCTCTAAAAAAGAGGAAGAGCTGCTCTTCCAGCTGATTCTGGCCCAGTATTTTGAGGAAAACGATGCAGACCCCTTTGATATGCCCTACTATAAAAAAGCATAACGAGCTGGGTGAAAAGATGCAAAAAAAGGGCGGAGAGCTTTGGGCTTTCCGCTCTTTTTTTGCGCGGCGCAGGGCGGGAAATTGATGCGGGCACGATTCAGTAAAAAAATATTGATGGCCCGATTCTCTGTACACCGGCGCTTGGGTGTTATATAATAGATCTCGAGGTTTGAATTTCCATTGGAGGATTTGAATGATGAAAAAAGAGGCGGTTTTGATTGGCGCGGGCAAAATTGGCCGCGGCTACCTTGCGGATCTGTTCAATCAGGCGGGCTATCACCTGACATTTTTGGAATACTCCCAGGAGCTCGTCCAGAAAATGCGGGAGCAGGGCTACTATACCATCAATATGGCGCATAAAGATGCGCCCGACGATGTTTTTCGCATCTCGGGCTACGATGCCTTTTGCACGCAGACGGAAGAGGAGCAGTGCATCGAGGCGCTGGCGCATACCAACTACGGCAGCATCCATGTATTCCCAAACGCCTGCGAATCCATCGGGCACATGATTGGAAAGGCCATCGTGCGCCGCATGGAAGAGGGCAACGACGAGACGCTGGATCTTCTCATCTGCGTCAATTTCCTACAGCCCACAAAAATTTTAAAGGGCTACATCAATGAAATCCTGAAAACGCCGGAGCAGAAGGCGTATCTGGAAGAGAAAGTCGGCTTCTCCGAATGCCTGGTGCATCGAAACGGCATGGTTCCGACGCCCGAACAGCTGAAAAAGGATCCGATTGCCGTCTATGCCGGGGACAGCCCCTATCTGACGGCGGATAAAGAGGGCTTTAAAGGCGAGCCGCCGGCTGGGGTCAACCTGCACCTTATCGATAAAATGGAGGGCAGGCTGACACAGAAAATCTGGAATATCAACATGTGGCACTGCTCCACGGCGTTTTATGGGCGCAAGATGGGCTATACTTATTTCGATGAATCTGCGAGCAACCTCTATATCGTGCGGTGCTGCGATCTTGCAAGGAGCGAGGCAAATTTCGCGCTGTGCAAGGAGTTTGGCTTTACCATGGAAGAGCTGATGGAGACCTTCCCGGAAAAGAAGGAGCGGTTCGACCCAAGCAAGGTGGACCATTCGGAAAAGGATTTGCTGGACCGCATCGCCCAGGATCCCAAGCGCAAGCTGGCCAAGGGAGACCGCTTTATCGGCCCGGCGCTGTGCTGCCTGAAACATGGGCGCATGCCCTATTACCTTGCGCGCGGCGCGGCCATGGGCTACTATTTCAAAAACGAGAACGACCCTGCTGCCTGTGAAATCCTGGCCTATGTGAAAGAGCATGGCATTCGGGATGCGGTGACAAAATACTCCGGGCTTTCGGATGAAGAGCCCAATGAAAAGCTCTTAAAGGAGCTCATCGTCGGGCACTACTATGAAGCAGGCGATATGGATCCCTTTGATATTGAATACTAAAACCGGTTCCGGAGGCGAAGTGTGTTCGCCTCCGGGTTTTTGCGCGCCTTAAAGGCAAAGAGGGGGGAGAAAACATGTCGCATCAAAAGAAAATCGTGCTCATTGGAGCGGGAAATATTGGAAAGGGGTATCTTGCAGATCTCTTCAGTTCCCATGGCTATCACCTGGTTTTTCTGACGCGCAGGCTGGCCCAGGCGCAGAGCATGCGCCAGGAGGGCAAATACCTGCTCTACCAGATTTTAAGCGATGGCGGCCGGAAGGAACGCTTTATTTCGGGCTATGAAGCCTATTCCACCGAAGCGGAGGGCGAGCAGTGCGTGCAGGCCCTTTGCGATACGGATTATGCATCCGTGCACCTGTACCCCAAATCCTATCCGGATATTGCGGCGCTTCTTGCGAAGGTGGTAAAGCGCAAGATGCAAAACGGCCAGGAGCGCCCACTGGATGTGCTGCTGTGCGTCAATTCCATCCGCCCGGCGCGGGTGTTCCGCAGGCTGATTTTAGAGCAGCTGCAAACAGACGCCCAGCGGGAATACTTTGAAAAGAAGATTGGCCTGGTGGAAACGCTGACAAACGGCGGCGGGCACTTGCCGGATGAGCAGTTTTTGAGGGAACACCCAAATGCAGTGGTGGCGAGCAGCGGGGAAGACCTGCCGGTAGATGGCGCGGCGTTCCGGGGAGAAATTCCGGACGATGTGCCGCTAAGGACGCTGGATCGGTTTGAAGAAAGGCTTATCTATAAGCTCTGGTATGGAAACATGCGCCATCTCTCTGTGGCGCTATATGCCTACCACCGGGGAGAGACTCTCATGTGCAACGCCGCAGCAAGCGCATATGAGAGGGAGTGCGTCGAGCAGGCGGGCCAGGAGGCGCTGTTTGCCGTGATGCAGGAGTTTGGCTTTACCCTGGAGGAGCTGGTCCAGGGAGATGGCTATGCGGTGAATATGGATGCCTACTGGGAGCAGATGAAAAAAAGAAAAGACCGCGATTCCGTCGCTCGCGTCGCGGCGGATCCGATTCGCAAGCTGGAAAAAGAGGAACGGCTGATTGGGCCGGCACTGGCGTGTATCCGCCATGGAAAGCTGCCCTATTTTATCGCGCGAAGCATCGCGCTCATGTATTCCTTTCAAAACCCGGAGGATGCGCAGGCAGTGGAACTGCAGCGCTATTTAAGCGAGCATGGCCTGGGGGCCGCGATGGAGCGGTTTTCCGGCCTTTGCCAGCAGGTGCCGGAAGAAAAGCTGCTCAGGCAACTTGTGGAAGGGCATTATCAGGAATTGATGGCCGGGGGCGGCCAAAGCGCATAGGCGGGCACCTAAGGGGCAAAGGAGATAGAAATGGCAAAATTTGCAAAAAAAGCCGTGCTCATTGGGGCGGGCAATATTGGAAAAGGGTATCTGGCGGATCTGTTTGAAAGCGCAGGGTATTCTCTCACCTTTCTCACGCATAGCCTAAAACAGGCGGAACGGCTGAGGGAGCGGGGAAGCTACACCATCTATAAAACTGCCGAAGATTCCGGCCAGGTGCAGAAAATTTGCATCAGCGGTTTTGATGCATACAGCACCTCTGCCGAGCGGGAAGAGTGTATTCGGGCCCTTTG
>USII01000054.1 GCA_900554725.1 uncultured Eubacteriales bacterium | reverse complement strand
CGAGATCCTCTCTGGTCTCGTGGGCTCGGAGATGTGTATAAGAGACAGGGGCATTATCATCTTCGCTATCCCCATCATCGGCTTTATCGGCTGTTCCATCATCGTGCTGACCATCTTTCTTCGCATGATACAGGGCTTTGGAGCCGCCGCCGCTACGATTACTACTGGAACGATGGCTGCGGATGTCGCCACAAAGGAGCGCCTTGTGGAGAGCATCGCCTACTATGGCCTGTTTTCCAATATTGCAACTGCCATTGGCCCGGCCATAGGCATTGCGCTTATCGACCTCCCAAGCCCCAACTGGCTTTTCTTTACTGCGCTCGCCGTCATGATCGCCTGTTTCTTTCTCATGAACTCCATGCGCTACGAGTCCACTGCGGAATTTCAGGAGGCCAGGGCAGAGAGCCGCCGGCTGGAGGTTCAGGAGGAAGGGGAAAAGAAAAAGAAGCTCTCCATCTGGAACTTTTTTGAAAAATCCTCCCTCAAGGCATCCACAAGCATGTTTGTCATTTCTCTGGCCACAGCCGCTCCCACCACCTTTATTTCCACTTTTGCTGCCGAGCAGGGGCTTTCCGGCGCGGGCCTGTTTTTTACCATTGAGGCATTTTTCCTGTTTTCCATTCGCCTGTGCTCCAACAGGATTTCCCGTCGGCTGGGGAATTTCGGTTCCCTCCTGCTGGGCTTTTCCATTATGACGATATCTTTCTTTCTTATGGCATGTGTGAAAAGCGATGCCCTTTTATTTTTAACGGCGGTGCTTTATGGCGTTGGCAGCGGATTCATCTATCCTATTCTAAATGTGCTGGCCGTTGCGCCCGTGCCCAGCCATCGCAGAGGAAAGGCCACTTCTACCTATTTTGCCGCAAATGATATCGGCGTAGGGCTGGGAGCCCTTGGCTGGGGGATCGTAGCGGATGCAGCGGGATACCGCAGCGTCTTTTCCTTGGCAGGCGCAGTGGCTCTGCTCTGCCTTCCGCTGGCGTGGCATTTCTTCCGCCCGGGCAGGCAGAAACTAAAAGAGCTGAACAGCCGTGCAAAGCAGGAGGCGGCGAAATAGAACACATATTCTCATGTCCAAAAGCGCGGGCATAAAAAACTATGCTTTTACATATGAACAGCGCCGCATAAAGGCCTCGCAAAATTACGGAGCCTTTATGCGGCGCTTTGTTGTAATTATGAGAAAACTTTCTAAAATACGCCTGAGATTCGGTCTGCGCCTCATAGGCCCAAATCCAAGCGCTAGAACAGCACATTTGCAAATAAACAACCACAACAAGCGCGGCTTTTTGCGCAAAGGAAGAAGAATCCGCGTTTCGATTTTTGTAAAAATCGAAATGAGCGATACAAAAAAGATATGGTGAGGATCAAAAAGAAAGCTGAACTATTTTTTGGGCAAACAAATATAAAAAATAATGCTGAACCCAAAATGAATTGAGTCCAGCATTGCGCTGGTCGGGGTAACAGGATTTGAACCTGCGACCTCTTCGTCCCGAACGAAGCGCGCTACCAAGCTGCGCTATACCCCGTGGAGCTGATGAGCAGATTCGAACTGCCGACCTACGCCTTACCAAGGCGTTGCGCTACCTACTGTGCCACATCAGCATGCCTACATAGTATACACTACCCTCAAAAAAAATTCAAGAGCTTTTGCTAAGAAACCGGCACCAATTTTGCCTGCACGATAAAGCGTTTCTGGCTATCTGTCCTGGTGCAGGTGGAAAGCGTCACAATTTGATCTTCCGTGCTCACGCTCACATCCGAGCGGATCAGCGATTTTTCCATCGCCGCATCTAAATACTCCTGGTACTCTGCCATATCGGAAAAATTCAGGGGAACGCTCTGTGTATTTGCCGGAACCTCATAGGCCGCAAAAACCTCCAGGCGGTAGTTTTTACTTGGCGTATAGAGCATCAGCACCTTATGCTGCTCAAAATACTCCTGCTTGGCATATTCCGGAAGCGTGCCAAACATCGCGCCGCTGTTCATGCGATGCCCGTGGATGAGCGTATTGGTGTCTGTAAAATCTGCCTGCGTATTCTTATCTAGAAAAATGCTGCCATATTTATGCTCTTGCCCGTCAAAGACATGCGTAAGGTAGTAGTCGTTATCCTCTCCCTGCACAACGGGATAGTTAATGACCGTTCCCTCGGAATACAGCCAGCCGACAAAATCCGGATTGATGGCCAGAAGGGCATCGAAATCCACCGTCAATGCCGCAGCTTCCCCCTCCTGCCCTTCTGTATCTTCTCCTGTAAAGCCTGCATATTGGGCAATACCCTCCATGAGAGCATCGCCCTGCTTATATTCCAAATACGAGGCAATGAGCATCCCTGCGCTCACCACCGCCACCGCTGCACAGATAATCATGGCGCAGTTAAGCAGGATATTGCGTCTCCTATTTTTTTTTCTGGTTTCCTTACTTTCTATTTTTCTCATATTACTCCCTCGCGATATTTTAACACATTCTCTCGAATTTTGAAAGCCCTCCCTGCATAAACATCCTGCTGTATTCATAGTTTTTATTATAGCAACAGGAGGTTTGCCCATGATAAGCAGAAGCAATTTTATAATTGGCAGCTGCATCGTCTGCCTGTTTGGCCTGGCCTTTGCCCTTGTATACATGACGCTCGCCCCAACCGCGACTACCGTGGCGCACACCGCTCAAAAGACATACAGCTGGTACTATAAGCCCCGGGAAGATGGAACGCAGCCGATTGTAGCAGACGATGCGACCTTTTTAGAGGATTATAACCTGATCTATATGGGCAACCCAGATTCCAAGGTTATCTACCTCACCTTCGATTCCGGCTATGAAAATGGCTATACAGAAAAAATTCTGGACATTCTGAAGGAAAAAAACGCCCCCGCGGCCTTCTTTGTCACCGGCCACTATATGCAAAGCAACCCGGAGATCATTCAGCGCATGCACGATGAGGGCCACCTGGTTTGCAATCATACGCTCAACCATAAGGACCTCTCTTCCACCACCGAAATTTCCACCTACCAGCAGGAGCTGGATGGCCTTTGCGAGCTTTACTTTGAGATCACCGGCGAACAGATGCCCCGGTTTATGCGGCCGCCCGAGGGGAAATACAGTGAAAGCATGCTGCAGATTGTGCAGGAGATGGGGTATACACCCGTCTTTTGGAGTTTCGCCTACAAGGATTGGCTCAACGATGCGCAGCCGGATGAAGCTTCTGCCAAAAAAACGATCCTTTCTCGCACACACCCTGGAGAAGTGGCTCTGCTGCACTCCACTTCCGCAACCAATGCCGCCATATTGGGCGAGGTGATCGATGCCTGGAGGGCACAGGGGTATGAAATCCACAGCATCCAGGAGCTTGCCTTGGCGCAATGACCTCCTGCGCATTGAAAAAAGGCCGGCCTGCTTGGCAGGCCGGCTTTTGTATGAGCAGGTTGCTCATTAGTCAATCGCCAGCATATAGGAGAGATGAGCATAATTCATGCCATGCCCAACCTGAACCCAGGTGTTGGAGAGCGTCACATTATGTCCGCGCTCTGCCACCCGCCCGGGATCGCTGTAATAAATTGTTCCATCCTGGCAGCGTATCGCTACAACCGCATGGCTTCCGCTGCCCGAAAAATACAGCATTACCCCTTCCGGATGCGCAGCAAGCGCCTCTCTTACCGCCGCCTCTCCATTGGCTGCGGAATTTTTAATGTATGTTTTTCCATCCCGGAAATCGCTAAAGTAGGGTGACGATGCCGCAACAGCGCATACTGCCTGCGCTTCAAACTTGGGCAACACGGAGGGATACTGGAGAGAAGTCGTGCCGCCGGCTCCATCGTAAAGCGAGCGCGGCGTGACGCCATTGCCATTATTCTGCAACAGCATGGCCGTCGCCGTCAGGACGCAGGCTTTTTTCTCCACCTCCCGGGAGAACCCCCACGCAGCATCGCCCTGATGGTAGTGCGTATGGTTGATATAGACGGCCTCATGCCCCATGAGATCGGAATATGGTCCATAGGCCTTTGCACCGTTTACCAGCTTATAGCCGCGGATCTTATAGTATTTTACAGAGCCCACCGGCTGTTTGCTGCTCACAAAGACGGTTATGCCGCTGTTCTGAACATCCTTTACTAGCTCAAACGCCCCATTTGGGGTGGGCGCCCGATACAGCTCATATCCATCTGCGCCGGACAGTGCATCCCAGCTGATGATGCGCTTTGTCACATCGTCGGCCACCTCGACAGAGCGAAGCTGCATCTTCCCCAGCGCTTCATTGCGGACAAGCTGGGAGAATTCGCCATAGCGGATCGGCGCGGGAGCGCCCATCTGATCATTCGTTCCGGCCTGAAGATAGGCGCGGATTTTATAGTATTTCTGGGAGCCCGCCGGCTGTTTGCTGCTCACAAAAACCGTGATATCCCCGTTTCTTACATTGCTGACCAGCTCATAGGCTCCATCCGGCTCATTGGCGCGATAGATCTCATACCCTTGGGCCCCTTCTACTTTTTTCCAGGATACAATGCGCTTTGTGGCATCCTCTGCCGGCACAATGACAGACTCAATGGCCGCCGTTTCCAGAGGTGGATTGGCCAATATCTGCGAATCCGGGCTGTAGTAGATCCGCTCTCCTGCCTGGCGGTAGGCGAGAATCTTATAGTATTTCACAGAGCCTACCGGCTGTTTGCTGCTCACAAAAGCCGTGATCGCGGGATCTGTAATTCTAGAAACCAGAGAATACTGCCCATCCGGGTTCTCGGCACGATAGAGCTCATAGCCATCCGCATCCGCAACTCTGCTCCAAATGATGACCCGCTTGGTGGGCTCTCCTGGCGCCACGCTCACCTGCAGCAGCTGCGGAGCCTCCACCGTGGGCTGGGACGCATTTTGCACCGCATGAGAGTATTCGCCGTAGAATCGCCCTCCCGGCACATCCTTATATGCGCGGACTTTATAGCTTTTGACGGAGCCCTCCGGCTGCTTGCTGCTCACAAAAACCGTGCTGGCTGTCTGCGTCACAAGGGTATATTCCCCCTGGGGCGATTCCGCCCGCACAAGCTCATAGCCATCTGCCCCGGGCACTGCGCTCCAGAAAACCTCACGCTTTGTCGGGTCTGCATCCGCCACGCGCACACAGGTGAGAACAGGCGTGCCCAGAGAGATTCCCGGCGCGTTCGGCACAGGCTCAGAATCGTTCCCGTAAATTCTCTGCCCGGCTACATCCTGAAAGGCGCGGATCTTATAGTATTTTACAGAGCCCACCGGCTGCTTGCTGCTCACAAAAGCGGTAATATCTCCGCTTTTTATTGTGCTCACAAGCGAATATTCTCCTTCGGGCGATTCTGCCCGCACAAGTTCATAGCCGCTTGCTCCGGGCACACGGTTCCAAAGAACCTCCCGCTTGGTATAATCTCCCTCCGGCACAGAAACGCGCAGCCCGCTGATATTTTTTGCATCGTGGCCCATGGATGTGCTGTATTCCCCATAATAGCGCACGCCATCCACATCCTGAAAGGCGCGGATCTTATAGTATTTTACAGAACCCACCGGCTGCTTGCTGCTCACAAAAGCGGTAATATCTCCGCTTTTTATTGTGCTCACAAGCGAATATTCTCCTTCGGGCGATTCTGCCCGCACAAGTTCATAGCCGCTTGCTCCGGGCACACGGTTCCAAAGAACCTCCCGCTTGGTATAATCTCCCTCCGGCACAGAAACGCGCAGCCCGCTTACCTGATCCAAATCCACATATTTGGCCGCATGGCCCATGGGTTCACAATATTTACCATAGCAGCGAATCCCATCGATATCCTGGAAAGCGCGGATTTTATAGTATTTTACAGAGCCCACCGGCTGCTTGCTGCTCACAAAAGCGGTGATATCTCCGCTTTCTATTGTGCTCACAAGCGAATATTCCCCCTCGGGCGATTCCGCCCGCACAAGTTCATAGCCATCCGCTCCAGGCACGCGGTTCCAAAGAACCGTGCGCTTTGTAAGATCCTCCGGAACATAGACACTTATCAGCTCCGCATCCCCTACACTTCTCAGCGGCGGGCTTTCCCAAAGTTCGCTGTAGGCGCCATATGCACGCTCCACGCCCGCGCCTGCAAAAGCACGAACGCGGTAATACCGCGCCTCATTTTGAGGAACCCCCTCATGCGCAAATTCCAGATGATCTGCCCCCACTTCCGCAATGACTTCAAAATCCTCCCTGGCGGCATCCGCGGCGCTGGCAGCAGATATTTCGTATCCTTCTGCCCCCGCGGCAGCCTGCCATTCCAGATAGCGGGTATTCCCCGCACCCGGCCGGGCATCGGCCAGCAAAACTCCGCCGGGCGCCGCTGCCGCACGCACTTCTGGCAACGGCAGCAACAGCAGCACCATCAGGCAAGCCAAACATGCGGCCAGCAGACGAATTCCTTTTTTCATACGAATCTCGCTTTTCCTCACTTGTTACATAAAATCATCTTCAGGTTGTAATCAAAGAGTAAATGAATTGTATCATTTTTATTTCAATATGTCAATTCTATGCGATATGCCTGCATAAAAGCGCAAGTGCGGGGAAAATGTCGGCTCTATTTTGAAAAGTTCTTTTCGCTATAGTGGCGGGGCGTTTCTCGCCGCGCAGCCCTCTAGGGAGAGCCCGGCTATCATTGGTCATTTTGCTTGCTTTCAAATCCGCAACAACAAAGGTGATGAGGAAATTTCTTCCTCCCCCGCAAAACCGGGGCTGGCAGTGAGAAATATAATATCAGCGGCGCCTCCGCTTTTGCTCTGGATTTCCCGGGCAGCCTCAGTGCCAAGAACGCCGGGCATGCAGATATCCAGCAGAGCAATATCCCTGTCTCTTATACACATCTGACGCTGCCGACGAG
>USII01000053.1 GCA_900554725.1 uncultured Eubacteriales bacterium | reverse complement strand
GCAGCAGCTTTCCATGTGTTTGGAGGAGTACATCAGCTACCTCAGCCGCCAGGGGTGAAAACTTTTAAAAAGAAACCCTTGCATTTTCCGGCGGGTTGTGCTACAATATCTTGCGATTGATTTGAAGTATCCAACCGTAAAGAGGTGAAACCGAAGATGAAGCAGAATATACATCCCGACTACCAGGAGACCACCATCACCTGCGCCTGCGGCAACGTGATTAAGACCCGGTCTACCAAGAAGGACATCAAAGTCGAAATATGTTCCAAGTGCCACCCGTTCTTTACGGGCAAGCAGAAGCTGGTGGATACTGGTGGGCGCGTAGATCGTTTCAAGAAGAAATACGGCCTGAAATAGTTTGCAAAAAACAGAGCGGCACCGCTCTGTTTTTTTGTAAACAGTTTTATTGGCGTGGCAAGGGCCTGTGCCTGCCGGCCTTTCTTGGGCTGCCTCGGGGCGGGAGGCGCTTTTGGGGCAGCGCTTGAAATGACAGGAGAGATGGACTTAGTATGAAACAAGAAATAAAGAGAAGCACCGTCGGAGGGCAGGGAGTGCTGGATGGCGTCATGATGCGCTCGCCCAACAGGGGCGCGCTGGCTGTGCGCAAAAAAGATGGCACTATCGCCGTCAAAAAGTGGGATATTTGCCAGAAAAGAAACTGGTTTTTGCGGCTGCCCGTGGTGCGAGGTGTTGTGAATTTTGTAGATATGCTCTTTTCGGGGACAAAAGTGCTGATGGATGCGGCGACAATGGCAGAAGAGGATACGGAGGATTTTGCGCCCAGCAAGTTCGAGCGCTTCATTGCCGGCAAAACCGGAAAAAAGGCAGAGGATGTTATGATGTTTTTTGCCGTCCTCATGGCGATTGTTCTAGCAGTTGCGCTGTTTTTCCTGTTGCCGACTTTTTTGACCAGCCTTTTAAGGGGCGTGGTGCAAAGCTCGCTTTTGCTGAATCTGATAGATGGGGCTGTGCGCATCGCCATTCTGATTCTGTATATGCTCAGCTGTTCGCTCATGAAGGAGATCAAGGATGTTTTTCGCTACCATGGTGCAGAGCACAAGACGATTTCCTGCTATGAGGCGGGAGAGGAGCTTGTGGTGGAAAATGTGCGCAAATACCGCACGCTGCACCCGCGCTGCGGCACAAGCTACCTGCTGCTGGTGATGGTCGTTACAGTGCTCATCTATTCTTTCTTCGGCTGGAGCGAAAATATCTTTTTGCGCCTGGGCCTTCGGCTGCTGATGCTGCCCGTTATTGCGGGGGTGGCCTATGAGTTTTTAAAATTGCTTGCCAAGAGCGAGTGCCTTTTGGCCCGCATTTTGCGCTGGCCGGGTATGCAGCTTCAGCGCCTTACCACCGCAGAGCCAACGGATGAAATGATGGAAGTTGCCATTCTGGCCTTTGAAACGGCGTTGGGGGAGAAAACATCCCAGGAGCTGGCCGAGCTGAAAGAGCGGTTTTCCCATGCCAAAGGTGGCGGGCAGGAAGAAGCGCTGCATGGAAAAGAGAAAGAATATGGCGCAGAAGAGCAGGAAGGCGGGGTACTGGGCTCCTCAGAGCCAGACGGAGAGCCTGCCCCAAAAGGAGCTGATGTGCCGGAGCAAACCTGGGAGAACCCCCTGGCATGACGGCAAGGCAGGCATATCGGCATCTAAAGCAGGCGCTGGCATTTCTGGAAGAGAGGGAAGCTGAGGCGGAAGCGCGGGAAATCCTCCTTGAAATTTGCGGCGTTTCGGTGCAGCAGCTTTTGCTGGAGCCGGAGCGGGAGGTTTTGCCCGAGCAGGAGCAGGCGCTTGGGCGGACGGTTTGCCTCCGTGCAGGCGGAGAACCGCTGGCATATGTGCTGGGAACGCGGGCCTTTTATGGCCTGCGCTTTTCTGTAAGCCCCCAAGTGCTCATCCCGCGGCAGGAAACAGAGCTGCTTGTGGAGCGCTGCATTGCGCTTATTGAGAAAGAGGGCGTGGTAAAGGCGCTGGATCTCTGCACGGGCAGCGGCTGTATTGCCATTTGTCTGGCGCTCTATTCGGGCGCACAGATCTTTGCTTCGGATCTCAGTGCGGGTGCGCTTCGCGTGGCGCGCCAGAATGCGCAGCAGCTCGGAGCGAAAGTGCGCTTTATGCAGGCGGATATGCTGGAGCGCATGGAGGGGCGTTATGGGCTCATTGTCAGCAATCCGCCCTATCTTTCGGATGAGGAATATGCGGCGATGGAAGAGGGCATAAAAAATAGTGAGCCCGCGCTGGCGCTGCGCGGGGGAGCGGATGGGCTCGATTTCTACCGGCGCATTGCAAAGCAGGCGCCAGCCAATCTGGAGCCCGGCGGACACCTTGCGCTGGAAATCGGCTGCGGGCAGGCGGAGGATGTCTGCCGCTTGCTTAGGCAAACCGGCTTTGATAAAATAGAAGTGTTTCAGGATTATGCCGGGCTGGACCGCATGGTCTTTGCGAGGATTTAGATTACTTTGGGAGCAGAAATAGATGTTTGAAAAACTGGAAGCAATCAAAAAACGGTATGAGGAACTTTCGGCGGAAATTTCCAAAAGCGAGGTGATCGCAAACCAGGAGCTTTGGCGCAAGCTCATGAAGGAGCATGCGGATTTGGAGGAGATCGTCCAGGCATACGAGGCTTATCTTTCCCTGCAAACCGAGCTTTCAGATGTGCGGGAGATGGTAAAAAACGCAGAGGATGCCGAGCTTCGGGAAATGGCACAGGAGGAGAGCGCTTCCCTGGAGGAAAAGCTGCAAAAGGCCGAGGAAACGCTCAAGTTTTTGCTCATCCCAAAAGACCCGAACGATGGAAAAAATGTCATTCTGGAAATTCGCGCGGGAACGGGCGGCGAGGAGGCCTCTTTATTTGGAGCGGACTTGTTGCGCATGTATCAGCGCTATGCAGAGCGCCATGGCATGAAGATGGAAATCCTCTCTTCCAACATGACGGAGCTTGGGGGAGTGAAGGAAGTCGTCGTGCTGATTTCCGGGAAGAATGCCTATTCCCGGTTGAAATATGAGAGCGGCGTGCACAGAGTGCAGCGCGTGCCCGAGACCGAATCCGGCGGGCGCATCCACACTTCCGCTGCGACGGTGGCGGTGCTGCCCGAAGCGGAGGAGGTGGATGTAAAGATAAATCCGGGGGATTTGCGCATCGATATTTACCGCGCCGGCGGCCACGGCGGCCAGGGCGTCAATACGACGGATTCCGCTATTCGCATTACGCACATTCCCACCGGCCTGGTGGTGACTTGCCAGGACGAGCGCTCTCAGCTGAAAAACAAAGAGCGCGCCATGAAAGTGCTCATGAGCAAGCTCTATGATAATGCCATAAGCCAAGCGGAAAATGAGCAGGCGGAAAACAGGCGCAGCATGGTGGGCAGTGGGGATCGAAGCGAGCGCATCCGCACATATAACTTTCCTCAGAGCAGAGTGACGGATCACCGCATCGGGTTGACGCTCTATAAGCTGGAGGCCTTTTTGGATGGCGATATGGATGAAGTGATCGATGCGCTGATTCTCAATGCAAAGGAAAAGAGCCTTTCCCAGGTGGATTGATGCAGACAAGAGTTTATGACCTAAAAAAGGAATATGAACAGGGAATGGAGGCCGCCGCTCGGGAGATAGAGAGCGGTGGCCTTGTGGTGTTTCCCACGGAAACTGTCTATGGCATTGGAGCAGATGCCCAGAATCAAGACGCCGTGCGCAGGATTTTTGCCGTCAAAGGTCGCCCGATGGACAACCCTCTCATCGCCCATATCTGCCGGATGGAACAGGCGCTCTGTGTGGCAGAGGTGCCGCCTTTGGCGGAAAAACTGCTGGCGGCATTTTGGCCAGGGCCCTTTACGGCAGTGCTGAAAAGCCGGGGAAAGATTCCCGGGGAAACGACGGCCGGCCTTGACACGGTGGCGCTGCGCATGCCGGGCAGTGCCATTGCGCGCGAGCTTATCCGCAAAAGCGGCCGACTGATCGCCGCGCCCAGCGCAAATCTTTCCGGAAAGCCCAGCGGGACGACGGCGCCAGATGTCATCGCGGATTTTGATGGGCTCGTCCCCATTATTTTGGATGGTGGGCCGGCGCAGGTGGGTGTGGAGTCCACGGTGTGCGATTTGACGGGGGATACGCCCATTATCCTGCGCCCAGGCGGGGTTACTGCAGAGATGATCCAGCAGGAATGCGGCAGAGTGCAGATTTCTCCGGCGGTGCTGCACGGCCTGACCAGTGGAGAAAAGGCGGCATCTCCCGGTATGAAATATCAGCACTATGCGCCCCGGGCCAAAGTTTATGTGATAAAGGCGCAGAATCAATCTGCCCTTGCAAAAGGGGTGAATTCCCTGTATCATAGAGAAGAACAAAAAGGCAGAAAGGTGGAAATCTTCTGCATGAATTCCCGCGCGGAAAATTACGCGGGAAAGCGCGTACGCCAAATGGGCGAGAGCGTTTGGGATGTCGCGCGCAATCTCTTTTCCTCTTTGCGCCAGGCAGATAGCCAGGGTGTGGAGGTCATCTTGTTTGAAGATGTGGGCGAAGAGGGCATGGGCCTTGCGGTGAGCAACCGCATTATCCGCGCGGCAGGGTTTGATATATTGAGCGTATGAAAAAGGTTTTATTTGTCTGCACGGGAAATACTTGCCGCAGCCCTATGGCCGAGGCAATCATGCGGCGCATGGCGGAAAATGCTGGGACTCAGATGCAGGTGCAATCTGCAGGGCTCTATGTTTTGCCGGGAGAGCCGGCTTCGCCGCACGCGGTGCAGGCGGCAAAGGAGCTGGGGCTCAGCCTGGAAGGGCACCATGCGCAGGCTCTTACTGTGGGTATGGTGGAACAGGCGGATGCCGTGCTCTGCATGACGCAGAGCCAGGCAGAGCAGATAAGGCGCGTATGCCCCGAGGCGCAGAAAAAAATTTGGGCAATTAAGAGCTTTGCAGGGTTAGGCGGCGGGGATGTTTCGGATCCCTTCGGCGGCAGTATTTTGGAATATAGAGACTGCGCGCAGGAGCTGGAGCTGCTTTGCGGGCTCGCACTGGATAAATTGGAAAACAGCGATAGGAGGCTTTGATATGAAAGTAGTAATTGGAGCAGACCACGGCGGAGTGGATTTGAAGGAAGAAATCAAAAAGTACCTGGATGCCAAGGGCTATGAATACCACGATGTGGGAACTTTTTCCCATGAGGCGGTGGACTACCCAGATATTGGCCAGGCTGCGGCAGAATACCTGATGGCAGGCAAGGCAGATCTTGGAATTGTCATCTGCGGCACGGGAATTGGAATTTCCATCTCGGCAAACAAAGTGCCGGGTGTGCGCTGCGCGCTTTTGTCGGATGTGTTCAGCGCAAAGCGCACGCGGGAACATAATAATGCAAATATGATGGCGCTGGGGGCGCGGGTTATCGGTCCCGGGCTGGCCATTGAGCTGGTGGACGCCTTTTTGCATACGGATTTTCTAAAAGATGAGCCCCGGCATGTCAAGCGCGTAGAAAAAATTTCGCAGATCGAGAAAAAATACTGTCGGGAGGATGCATAAGAATGAGCAAAGTCATCCTCGTCGATCACCCGATGATTCAGCACAAGCTTTCCTTTATGCGCTCCAAGGAGGCGGATACGAAGGATTTCCGCGAAATGCTGGAGGAAATTTCCATGCTCATGGGCTATGAAGTGCTGCGGGATATGCCGCTTGAGGATAAGGAAATAGAAACCCCCATCTGCAAAATGACGGCGAAAGTGCTGGCAGGGCGGGCCCCAGCTATTGTGCCCATCCTGCGGGCGGGCCTGGGCATGGTAGAGGGCATGTTGGAGCTGGTGCCCTCCGCCAAGGTGGGCCACATCGGCCTGTACCGGGACCACGAAACCTTGAAGCCTGTGGAGTATTACAACAAGCTGCCCCAGGATATTGACGAACGCGACGTCATCGTCCTGGACCCCATGCTGGCCACCGGCGGCTCCGCCATTGACGCCATCACCATCGTCAAGCGCAGCCATCCCAAGAGCATCAAGTTCCTGTGCGTCATCGCCGCGCCGGAAGGCCTGGAGGCCCTGACCAAGGCCCATCCCGATGTACACATCTACTGCGCCGCCGTGGATGAGTGCCTCAACGAGAACGGCTACATCCTCCCTGGCCTGGGGGACGCCGGGGACCGCATCTTCGGCACGCTGTAACAGAATGCCTTGTTTTTAAGGGCTGCCGCCTTTCGCGGCGGCCCTTTTGCTGTCTCTTGTGAATTTTTTGATAGCTCTTTCAAAACGCCGCGGAATGTGCTATACTATCAATTTGACAGAGCATATTTATGCAGTCATCCTTTTGTAGCATTTCGTCCTTTTTACAATCACTTTTTGGGAAGGTTTTAAAAACGTATGAGTGTATTAGAATCCCAGCGCCTCAGCGATGCTGTAACGCTGCATACCTTTACAGACCCGCGGTTTAAGACCATGAAGGTCTCTGTCAACCTGTTCCTGCCCTTGGAGCAGGCCACCGCGGCCCGCAACGCCATATTGCCCTCGCTGGCCAGCCGGGCCACCCGGGCTTACCCCGACTACACCGCCCTAAACGGACGCCTGGCCCAGCTGTACGGCGCGTCCCTCAGCAACAGCGTGCGGAAGATGGGGGACTTCCAGGTGCTGTCCCTCTCCGCCAACGGCATTTCCAGCCGCTACGCCTTTGGGGGCGAGGATATGTTCGCCCAGCTCACCGGCCTGCTGTTCGACGTGCTCTTTGACCCCCTCAAGGACCAGGAAGGCCTGTTCCCAGAGGATGGCTTCCGCCAGGAGCAGCGCCAGCTTCTGGAAATGCTGGATTCCGAGTACAACGACAAGATGGTCTACGCCCACCAGCGCTGCGAGGAGCTGCTGTTCCAGGGACAGAACGCCGGCCTGGGCCGGTGCGGCTCCCGGGCGGATGTGGAAACCCTGGAGCGCCGCGCCGTCACCGCGGGGTGGGAGGAGCTTTTGCAG
>USII01000052.1 GCA_900554725.1 uncultured Eubacteriales bacterium | reverse complement strand
GCACCAGTTTGGGCCCGCCTGGAGCCCTTGCGCGCCCATAGGCCTGCACCATGCGCTCGATATTCTTTCTCGGCTCCAGCGTGCCAAGATACAGGTAATATTCCCCAAAAATGCCATAGCGCCGCTTGGCCTCTTCCACAGCCTGCTGCGCATAACCCGTGTGATAGACGCTATGATCCACCCCATTTGGCATCACGATGATCTTTTGTTCCTCAATGCCCAGGTATTTTATAATCTCATCCTTGCTGAATTGGGAAACTGTGACAATCTTGTCCGCACGCTTGCAGGATCGTTTGAGGCAGAGCTTGAGCATCAGCTTTGTTTTCAGATTCATCGTCTGCGGAAAGGCCTTTACAACCATATCGTGCACGATGGTAATCTTGCGCCCGCAAACGCCCGGAGGCACATAGTAGTTAAAAAAGCAGCAAACATCTGCTCTGCGGCCAAAAAACCTGCGGAAAGCCAACGGAAAAAACGGCCAGATCATCTTATAGTGCCTGGAGCTTATCATTGGGCACGGATTGAGCCCATAGCCCAGCTGAGCATATTTTTCTATCTGCTCGATCTCTTCCCTGCGACAGCCTTTTGTAAAATAATCGAGAACTTTCTCATCCTGGGAAAGCTCGGATAAATTGCACAGCAGCTGATGGGCGACAAACCCAATCCCGGTTTTTTCCTTTTCCGCCAATAGCTGCCCATCAAATTCAATTCTCATAGTATCCTGCTTCCTTTTTTTCAAGTAAATGATGATGGATACCCCCATGATATATGAAATCTCCCAGAATGGCAAACCCTGTTTGCGAAATGGGCCGGCTAATGATATACTTTGGCTAAACATATCTTTAGGGGCATAACATGATGGCAAATAAAAAATCCTTACTGAGTAAATACCGCGGGCAGGGGATTGCAAAGTTGTTTTCCGTTTTGCTGCTTCTGCTGCTGGCCACCCTTACTATGGTAGTGGCTACGCTTTTTGTGCACAATGTGTGGGACCAGCACAGCAACGCCAATCTGCGCGTTGTCCTTCCCTGGTTTTTGCTGATAAGCCTGCTTACCTCCAGCTTTCTTGACTGCTATAACTTCGCCGGAAAGCGCTATTACACCCTGCTTTATTTTGCATATATCTCCGCACTTCTGACAAATGTCATCCTGCTGGCACTTCCCTATGTGGCCATCGGGGCACAGCTCAGCAAGAAAATTGCCCTGCTCAACTTCTTTTTGGAATTGGCTGTGCTGCCACTCTGGCTCTCCCTTTCCCGCAGAGTATATTTCCACTGCCGCCCTCCGCTTTCCGCTGTGCTCATTACAGACGACGAGGAAGGCGAAGCGTTCGTCCAGGGGAAAATTAACCGCTATAGCGAAAAATACCGAGTGGATGCCATCATATCCCCAAGTGATCGCCGGATAGAGGAAGTCATTCTCTCCCATAAGGCCGTGGTGCTGGGCAAGCTGGGCACCATCGATAAAGCCATGTTTTTGCGCATGTGCGCTTCCATGGAAAAACCCGTGCTCATCCGGCCGGATTATACGGATATCATGCTCTCCACTTCCCAAAGCGAGCAGTTCGACGACCTCATGATGATCGCCGTCAATAAGTTCGGCCTTACCGGCGGCCAGAGAGTAGCCAAGCGCATGGGAGATCTCCTCTTTGCCATACTCGCCCTGATCCCCGCACTTCCTATTATACTGATCTGCGCGCTGCTCATCTTTTTGCAGGACGGCCACAACCCCTTCTTCTCTCAAAAACGCCTGACCCGAGGCGGCAGGGAATACAGTGTTTATAAGCTGCGCACCATGATTCCCAACGCGGAAAAGCATGTGGGGCCGGTTCTTGCGGAAAAGGACGACCCGCGCATCACAAAAATCGGCCGCGTGCTGCGCGCTTTGCGGCTGGATGAGCTTCCTCAGCTGTTCAACATCATAAAGGGCGATATGTCTGTCGTGGGGCCGCGCCCGGAGCGCAAATTCTTCTACGACGAATATACAAAGACCATTCCCGAATTTACTCACCGCCTTGCAGTCAAAGGCGGGCTTACGGGCATGGCGCAGGTTTGGGGCCGCTATTCCACGGATCCATACGAAAAACTCATGCTGGACTTGCTCTACATCCAAAGCTACTCCATCATGCTGGATGTAAAGCTCATCATCGAGACCATCCGCGTGCTGTTTGTCAAGGAGTCCTCTGAAGGGGTAGAGCACTCTTCAAAAAAATAGCCGGGCGCTTTCCTCGCATAGCCGCGGGCCGGCAAGCCTCTTTTGAATCTGAAAGCCATGTTATGGCATAGAAAGGAGAATACCCATGAAAATTTCCGTCATTGAGCCGCTGGGCGTAGAAGAAGAGCTGCTCCGCCGCATCGCTTCCGAAGCGCTGGGGGAATCCCACGAGATCTGCTTTTATCCGGATCGTCCGCAGGATAATGCGGCTCTGCTTTCCCGGGGCAGGGATGCGGATATCGTCGTCCTTGCAAACCTCCCCCTTCCCGCCCAGGCCATTTGCGGATACGAAAGGCTAAAGATGCTCTCTGTGGCATTTACGGGTGTGGACCATATTGCGCTGGAAGCCTGCCGTGAGCGCGGCATTGCCGTCTGCAACTGTGCTGGTTATTCCACTGCAGCTGTGGCAGACCTCGTCTTCGGCCTGCTTATCGGGCTGTATCGCCGCATTCCCGCATGCGATAAAGCGGTGCGCAACGGCGGCACCAAGGATGGGCTCATCGGCTTTGAGCTGGAGGGCAAGAATTTTGGCGTTGTGGGAACGGGGGCAATCGGCGCGCGCGTTGCGCGCATTGCCGCGGCCTTTGGCTGCCATGTCTATGCATACAGCCGCACAAAAAAACAGCTGCCCGGCGTCACCTATGTCGATTTGCAAACACTGCTTAAAACCTGCGATGTGGTTTCTCTGCATACGCCCTTAAGCGACCAGACCAGGGGGATGATCGGCAAGGAACAGCTTGCCCTGATGAAGAGCAGCGCCATCCTCATTAATACTGCCCGCGGCCCGATTGTGGATAGCGGCGCACTGGCAGAGGCGCTTTCCAGAGGAGAAATCGCCGGGGCGGGCATCGATGTTTTTGAGACGGAGCCGCCCCTAAAAGAGGGGCACCCGCTGTTTTCTGCGCCCAATGTGCTGGCCACGCCGCATGTCGCCTTTGCGACGAGGGAAGCGCTCATCAAGCGCGCCCATATTGCATTTGAAAACATCGCCGCCTATCTGAGAGGCCAGCCCCAGAATCTCATCGTCTAAAAAGAGCGCTGTGCGCTCTTTTTTGTTCTCCGTGCTCTCTGATTCGCCGCGCCGCCTTTGTTGACCACTGTTTTTTTGCAAAATATGACGAAAACAGGAATATTTTTTTTAAAGCAGGAAGCGCCCGGCAGCGCAGCGAATGCTTCTCTATAAAAAGGAGGTTTTCTCATGAATCAGGTTTTAGAAGCAATTAAGACAAGAAGGAGTATTCGCTCATTTTCGGATAAGCCCATATCCCAGGAAGATTTGGCCGCCATTGTGGAGGCCGGCCAATTTGCCCCCACCGCAATGAACCGGCAGGAATTTCAGTTCACCGTTGTGACGAACAAACAGAAGCTTTCCCAGCTTGCACAGGCAATCCGCGAGGAGATAGGCGCAGACGCCGGGTATTGTTTTTACGGGCCAAACGCCCTGATCATGCTTTCCTGCGACCCCAAAAACCATAACGGCATGTTGGATTGTGCCTGCGCACTGGAAAATATCTTTCTCGCGGCGCACGCGCTGGGCATTGGCTCTGTATGGATCAACCAGCTAAGGGATATTTGCGATAGGCCCGCCATTCGCGCCATATTAGACGATTTTGGCGTTCCTGGCAGCCATGTCGTATGGGGCATGGCCGCCCTGGGGTATGCCGATGGTCCTCAGCCTGCGGCGCCCAGCCGCGTCAGCAAGGTGGTTTATGTCAAATAGCGGCGCTGTGCTTTCAAAATTTCAGCGCGCAGAGCTGTAATAAAGAAAAGGCCTCTTTCTCCTAGGGAAAGAGGCCTTCTTTGGCCGCGGGGCTTTTCCATGAAATTGGCCGAACCGTCAAATGCAGGCCGGGCAAAACCGGCCTGCATCTTATATGCCCCCTCTTTTATGGTTTTCAATTGCGCTTCCCTGGCTGAGGTTGTATAATAGGGAATGCCGAGATTACCTTTAAGGAGAATTGGAAATGGATTTTTTAGAGGAACGCAAAAAACTGGCTCAACACCAGGCGGAAATGCTCATAAGCGTAGAGCAATCTGAGCTGGACGCACTGGCAGACGCCATGGTCGCGGCGGATCGCATCTTTGTTTCCGGCTGGGGCCGCGCTGGCAACAACATCAAAGTGCTGGCAATGGATTGCTCCCAAATTGGCCTGCGGGCACATATTGTGGGGGATAACACCTGCCCCTCCATGCACGAAGGAGATCTTTTTATCATCGGCTCCGGTTCGGGCGAGACCAAATCCATGGTGCTCTTTGCAAACCAAGCCAAGAGCCATGGCGTAAAAATTGCGCTGCTGGTAGGCAAGCGCGGCTCCACGCTGGAAGGCCTTGCCGATTATACCGTGCACATTCTAGATCATGTGATGATCGGCTCGGGGTACCGCCCGGATGCCCAGGCGCTTCCGGAACTTTCCGCCCTGGTGCAGACCAGCGCGTTTTACCCCGTCATGCAGACGGTATGCGATGTTCTGCGTGCCTGCTGCGCCACGCGCATTGGCGCAGATCGCCAGACGATCGCCAGAAATCACAGCAATGTGGAATAAAAAAGAGGGCTTGAGCCCTCTTTTTTATTTTGCCTTTTTTGGGCGCGTCTTTCCGGCCGCTATAAGGAAAAGATACCCCCATAAATGGGCGCACACCCTTTCCACTTAGCCCAGGCGCTATTGCCATAGTTAAAGTGCCACCACTCCACGCTATCCGGAACAAAGCCAGCATCTATCATGGAATAGTAGAGCAGGCGGCGGTTTTGGCGGATCTCCTCGCTTTGCCCATCGCCTTCATAAAACTCCGGCGCCGCCTCCCGGCCGAAATAGTCAAACGCCGTTCCCATGTCGAGTTCACAGCCGTTCTCATCCACAATGGTGAGATCCACCGCGCCGCCCGTGGCATGCAGAGGCGGGAACAGGGCATCCCGCCCAGGCGGATAGACAAATTTGCTCGCCTGCAAAAACAGTTCCTGCTCACTAAGCGCTGGCTGCCGGGCGGCAAGTTCGGCGGCATAGCGATCGAAAATCGCCTGCTGCAAGCGCACTGGCCGCCAAATATCCCAGAGTTTAAAACGCCAGCCCGCGGGCAAGGCGCGGCTCGCCTTTAACAGTCTTTCCAGCGCCCCCTCCCGAATATACATCTCCCGGAGCGCACCCGAAAGCCCTTGTTCGAAATAGGCTGGAGCGCAGACAAAGCTATGCGGAAGCTCCTTCTGAATAGGAATGAGCTTCTCGTTGTTTTCCTGCGCTGCTGTCTCTGTATTCCGCTCCCCCGGGAACGGCGGTATTTTTCTCTGCTCCAATGCGCATGCGCCTCCCCTCTACCTCTATTTCCACGCTTGCAAAGCTCTCGTGGTACTCATCTGCCATTTTGCGGATCTCCGCTTCATCCTCCCTTGCCGTTTCATCTGCCAGCGCCACCACATAAAACCCCGCGTTTTTGGCCGTTTTGATGGCGTAGCAGGCATCTTCAAACACCACGCTTTCCCCCTGGGCCTCGCCAAGGAATTCCATTGCCTGAAAATAGATATCCGGGTGTTCCTTTCCCTTGCCCACTTCCGTGCAGGTATAGATGCGGGAAAAATAGGGCAGAAGGTTAAGCCTTTTTAACGCCGCCTCCACGAGGTAGCGATCCGTCGCCGTTGCGGCGCAGATTTTTACCCGTTTTTTTTGCAGCATCTCGAGAAATTCCCTCACATATGGCTTTTCCCGGATGCTTAAGAAATAGCGCTCTTCCAGAACCTTATTGATGCCGGCCATAATCTGCTCTACGCTTTGCCGAATGCCATATTCCTTTTGAAAAAGTTCCGCAGATTCTCTCAGGCTCAGCGGCTTAAGCTTCTCTCTGAGATCCGGTTTGGGCGTTTTTCCGAACCCTGAAAGATAAATCTCATACATATGCCGCCAATAGTACATGGAGTCCAGCAGCGTGCCATCCACATCGAAAATTGCCGCCTTTATCTTCATGCGTCTCCTCCTAAAAAATAGTTCAAACTTCTAAGGGAATCATATCATGGCTATTTCGCCCTTGTCAAAAAAATTAAAGCTTGACATCGGGTTTTTTGAAAGGTATCATGTTGATAGAAAAAAGAGGTAGTTCTAAAATGAAAAAGATGCTAGGGGCAGTTGCATATTATTACTTTTACTTTATCTATTTTATGGATAAAGTCTTTTCGCGTGTCACTGCAACAGCCGTTTCCATCTAGAGAACTTGCCGGATTATCAGAAAGTTATGCAGTGTGCCGAAAAGCCACTGCATTTTTTATTGCAAAACAAAGGCGAGGCCTTTTCAAGTTTATCATTTGTAAGGAGAAAAAAATGATTATCATCCTAAAAAGCAATCCCGACGAGCAGCAAAAGGAAAACCTCATCACCTGGCTTCACAGCCTGGGGCTGGATACCCATATGAGCCAGGGCGAATACCAGACGATTCTTGGCCTTGTGGGCGATACTTCAAAAGTGGATATCGATCTGATCAAGAGCCTGGAGATCGTGCAGGATGTCAAGCGCATCCGGGAGCCGTATAAAAATGTCAATCGGGATTTTCACCCGGATGATACAGTCATCGATGTGGCGGGAGCAAAGATTGGCGGCGGGCACTTCCAGTTCATCGCCGGGCCCTGCTCTGTGGAGAGCGAAGCGCAAATTATCGAGGTGGCAAAAGCGGTAAAGGCCTCAGGCGCGCGGCTGCTGCGCGGCGGCGCCTTCAAGCCCCGCACCTCTCCCTATGCCTTTCAGGGTCTGGAGACCGAGGGCATCTTA
>USII01000051.1 GCA_900554725.1 uncultured Eubacteriales bacterium | reverse complement strand
ATATACACTAAAGCCGCCCGGATGTAAAGCCAAACAATATATACAATTTGACCATCAAGACCCATGCCTGCTCGGCAACAGGAGGAACCGGATTTTGAATCTCAACTACATGCAATACTTTGTCTGCGCTGTGGACCGCGCCTCTCTCTCGGCGGCCGCCGAGGACCTGTTCATAACCCCGCAGGGGCTGAGCCAGGCTTTGCAGCGGCTGGAAAATGAGTACAACACAAAACTGTTTTACCGCGACGGCAACGCTATACGTCCCACCAAGGCCGGAGAAAAGGTCTACGACGTGTTTTGCCGGATAATCGCCCTTAACGACGACATCAAGGAGGACCTTGAAGTCCAGGGCTTCTCCAATTCTGCCGACAGCAAGGACACTCTTACGGTCTTTTCCCCGCCCATTCTGACCTCCACGGTGCTTACCAACGTCGTACCGGTTTTTTGCAAACGCAATCCCAGGGTGCGGCTGAGGATAATCGAGATACCTTCCCGTGACTTGCACAACGCCATGGACGACCCCAAGAACATGATATGCCTTTTCGGAACCACTCCGGCCAATGTGGACGCATTTTCAAGGCGCTTCCCCGAGCTGCCTGAGCGGCATCCGCTCTATCGCACCAAAATACTTGCCTGCGTTCCAAAGCGCTCCCCCTTATCCGTCAAAAGCGAGATAACCGGGCTGGATTTTGCAGACCGGGACGTCGTGCTCTGCCGGAACGAGGAATTCTTTCTTCGCGCTCTCTATCCCAAATACAGCATGTCTCAGGTCGTCATGCGCTCCCAAAACAAGGCTCTGTGCTTTGCCGTCATCGCAGAAAACAGCAATACGGTAGGTTTCTCAAACTCCGCAGAACTGTATTACTGCAACCACAAGTCGCTGACATATATTCCAATAACGCCCACCATTGAAGTAGTATACGGTTATCTCACAAGCAGCGAAGGCATAAAAAATCCTACGATAGTCAACTTCAAAAAGCTGGTCGAAGCCGAGTTTGCAAAAATACGGCAGTATGACCCGCTCGCCTAGGATGAAAAAAGCCCCCGTCCTGTTTCCGCAGGACGGGGGCTTATGGTTTATTTCATTATCGCCTTGTTGAAGTTCTTCTTGCCGCGCTTGAGGACTACGCCGGCTTTGAGGTCGGCTTCGGTGAAGGTCTTGGCTATGTCGTCGACCTTCTCGTCGCCGGCGGTGACGCCGCCCTGCTGTACGTTGCGCCTGGCGTCGCTCTTGGAGGAGCACAGGCCGGTCTTGACGAGCAGGGTCAGGATGTCTATAGCGCCGTCGGTGAGGTCGTCGGCGCTTATCTCGGTCTCGGGCATGTGCTCTACGCCGCCGCCGCCGAAGATGGCGCGCGCGCCCTCCTTCGCCTTCTGGGCCTCCTCCTCGCCGTGCACCTGGCGCGTCACCTCATAGGCGAGAACTTCCTTCGCATGGTTGATTTGCTCGCCCTCCAGGGCAGAGAGGCGCTCCACCTCCTCCATTGGCAGGAAGGTGAGCAGGCAGAGACAGTTTCTCACATCCGCATCGGCAATATTGCGCCAGTATTGGTAGAATTCATAGGGAGATGTTTTCTCGGCATCCAGCCAAAGCGCGCCGCTCTCGGTTTTCCCCATCTTTTTGCCATCGCTTTTTAAAAGCAGCGTGCAGGTGAGCCCATAGGCTTCCTTTTTCTCTTTTCTGCGGATCAAATCTGCCCCGGCCAGAATATTGCTCCACTGGTCGTCCCCGCCCATCTGAAGCTTGCAGCCGTAGCGCCGGTTGAGCTCCAAAAAGTCGTACGACTGCATGAGCATATAGTTGAATTCCAAAAATGTCAGCCCCTTTTCCAGGCGGCGCTTATAGCATTCGGCGGTGAGCATGCGGTTTACCGAAAAATGCGCGCCCACCTCCTGCAAAAATTCAATATAGTTCAGGCCGCGCAGCCACTCGGCATTGTCCACCATGATGGCTTTGCCCTCCCCAAAATCCAAAAACCGGCCGATCTGCTTGCGGAACTGGGCCACATTGTGATCGATGGTCTTTGTGGTCATCATCTTTCTCATATCGCTCTTGCCAGAAGGATCTCCAATCATGCCAGTGCCTCCGCCCAGCAGCACAATCGGGCGGTGCCCCGCGCGCTGCATATGCGCCATGGCCATAAGCACCACAAAATGGCCGACATGCAGGCTATCCGCCGTCGGGTCAAAACCGATATAGAATGTGACTTTCTCCCTGCCAAGGAGCTCTTCCAGCCCCTCGTGCGTCACCTGCTTTACAAAGCCTCTTTCCGAAAGCACCTGAAATGCATTTTTCATCAATTACTTTCCTCCATCTGCAAACAGCTCTCCCAAAAGCTGCATGCCTTTTTCTATCTGGGCCTCATCGGCCATTGTATAATTGAGCCGGAGCGTATTATGGTGCCCGCCGTGCGCGTAAAAATGCGTCCCCGGCACATATGCGACCTTCTTTTCCACAGCCTTTTGGAACAGCGCCGTCGCATCCAAACCGTCTGGAAGTTCCGCCCAAAGGAACATGCCTCCCTGCGGCTTTACCAGCTTTGTGCCCGCCGGAAAATACTTTTGCGCCGCCCGATACATCGCCTCCATTTTGCCGGCATAGTAGGCGCAGTTTTTCAAAATGCCCTCGGCATATGCACCCTCGCGAATGTATTCGCAGACCATGCCCTGTGTCAAATTGGCCGTATGGACATCCTGCCCCTGCTTTGCAATGTTGAACTTCTGGATAATTGGCGCTGGAGCGTATGCCGCGCCCACCCGCAGGCCGGGAGAGATGGTTTTGGAAAAGCTCATCAGCTTTACAACCCTTTGCGCCCGATCAAAAGATTTGATGGAGGGCTGCACCTCCCCCGTATAGCGGAGGGCTGCGTAGGGGTCGTCCTCCAGGATGAAAAACTCATATTTTTCCGCCAGCTCTGCCAGCTTCTCCCGGCGTTTGGCAGGCAGCGTGCGCCCCGTGGGGTTTTGGAAGGTGGGAATGGTATAGAGGAACTTGGGGCGGTATTTGGCGGCTTTTTCTTCCAAATCTGAAAGAATCAGCCCGTCTTCATCCATCTGCACCTCGATCAGATCTGCCTGGTACATTTTAAAAGTCTGCAGCGCACCAAGAAAGGTGGGCGATTCTACCATAACCCGATCTCCCGGGTTTAGCAGCGTTTTGGCAAGCAGATCAATCCCCTGAGAGGAACCGGAAAGGATGATCAGCTCCTGCCTTTGGGGCTGAAGGCCCTCTGCTTCCAACAGCTTCTGCACCTGTTCCAAAAGTTCTGCGTTTCCCAGTGTTCCGCCATATTGCAGCACGCTATCCCCTTTTTCGCGAATCAGCCTCTGCGCATACCCTGCGAGCTTTTCCGCCGGAAAGGTTTTGGGGGAAGGGTTGCCGCCCGCAAAAGAGATGATCTGCGGATCCCCGAGCAAAGAGAAAATTGCGCGGATCGCACTTCCTTCAACTCCCCGGAACCGATCTGCGAACAGATACTCCAAGTTCATCGCCTCTCTTTCTATAAAAATGAAAACTTTCCTTATAAGTATTTATTATATCCAGTTTCCTTTGTCATAGCAAGAGTGTTCTCTGCCTGCCTTTTGCCTTTTTTCCTGCTGCTGCCGCTTTTTTCAGGCTGCGCCCTCCCTCCCAAAATTTCTAAAAATCACTTTTAATCGGAAATATTTATTGCTATAATAGGTGTGTATATGTCAGTTGCGCAAGAATTCTAAAACGCACTTGGATCATAGTGAAGGAGGAAGTTTTCATGCAGTATTCCAAAGAAGTGGAAGAAATGGTATGCGTGCAAAGAGGCCCGCATCACGGCCCCGCTCCCATCCCGGAAGAGGGCAAGTGGGTAATGGCCAAAGAAATCAAGGATATTTCCGGTCTGACGCACGGCGTTGGCTGGTGCGCCCCCCAGCAGGGCACCTGCAAGCTGACGCTTAATGTCAAGGACGGCATAATCGAGGAGGCGCTTGTAGAGACGATCGGCTGCTCGGGCATGACGCACTCCGCCGCCATGGCAGCAGAGGTGCTCACCGGCAAAACCATACTGGAGGCGCTGAATACAGACCTTGTATGTGATGCTATCAACACCGCCATGAGAGAGCTTTTCCTGCAGATTGTCTATGGCAGAACTCAAACCGCTTTCTCCGAAAACGGCCTGCCCGTCGGCGCCGGCCTGGAGGACCTGGGCAAGGGCCTGAGAAGCCAGGTTGGAACCATGTATGGCACCAAGGCAAAGGGCGTTCGCTATCTGGAAATGGCCGAGGGCTATTGCCTGCAGATGGGCCTGGATGAGAATGGCGAAGTCATCGGTTATAAGTTTGTACACCTTGGCAAAATGATGGAGGCCATCCGCAAGGGTGTCGATCCAAAAGAGGCGTACGAGAGCAACATCAATACTTACGGCCGGTATGACGAAGCTGTCAAGTATGTCGATCCGAGAAAGGAATAAGGAGGCGCGTCATGGTACAGTTTGAAGGTTACGATAGAAGAATCAAAAAGATTGAAAAATGCATGGCTGAATATGGCTTCTCCTCCCTGGAAGAAGTGCAGGCCTATACCAAAGAGAAGGGCATCGATGTGGATGCTATCGTCCGCTCCATTCAGCCTATTGCTTTTGAAAACGCTGTCTGGGCCTATACCCTTGGCGCTGCCATTGCGCTGAAGAAGGGCTGCAAAGCAGCTGCAGATGCCGCCGAGGCCATCGGCATTGGCCTGCAGGCATTCTGCATCCCCGGCTCCGTTGCGGATCAGAGGGCCGTTGGCCTGGGCCATGGCAACCTGGCGGCCATGCTGCTGCGCGAGGAGACCAGCTGCTTCTGCTTCCTGGCAGGGCATGAATCTTTCGCCGCTGCAGAAGGCGCCATTGGCATTGCAAGAACGGCAAACAAGGTGCGCAAGACTCCCCTGCGCGTTATCCTAAACGGTCTGGGCAAAGATGCTGCCCAAATCATCTCCCGCATCAACGGGTTTACCCATGTAGAAACGGCCTACGATTTCTATACGGGCGAGCTCAAGGTTCTCTTTGAAAAGCCCTATTCCAAAGGGGAGCGCGCGGCCGTCAAGTGTTATGGCGCAGACGATGTGCTTGAAGGCGTTGCCATCATGAAGGCAGAGGGCGTCGATGTTTCCATCACAGGAAACTCCACCAACCCCACACGCTTCCAGCACCCCGTTGCAGGCACCTATAAAAAATGGGCTGTGGAAAACGGCAAGAAGTACTTCTCCGTCGCTTCAGGCGGCGGCACGGGCAGAACGCTGCATCCGGATAACATGGCTGCCGGCCCTGCCTCCTATGGCATGACGGATACTATGGGCAGAATGCACAGCGACGCTCAGTTCGCGGGTTCTTCCTCCGTTCCGGCACATGTCGAGATGATGGGCCTCATCGGCATGGGCAATAACCCCATGGTAGGCGCTTCTGTTGCAGTGGCAGTCGCCGTGGAAGAGGCAAGCAAATAGAAAAATTTTTTAAAAACAGGGCACAGCGCTGATTTTCGGCGCTGTGCCCCTCTTCTATTTCAGCGCAGAAGCGCAAAACAGGCCCTCGCCCCTGCTTGACAATTTTAAAAAATCTCTTTACCATATCGATAGGCCAAAAGCACCCAGCGCCTTCCCTGATGGCGGAGCTAAGGCGGGATGATTTTCTTTCGCGCATGCGCTTACAGAAAGGAGTTATCATGCAGGTTTGCAAATACTGTTCCTATGAATTTGATGACGCGCTGGATCGCTGTCCCGAGTGTGGCACAAAAGTGCGCAAAAAAGATAAAAGCAATGAGCCGGATCTGGCCCTGATTGCAACACTCAATTCCGCTCCCGAAGCGGAAATTCTCTGCTCCATTTTGCAGAGCGAAAATATCGCTTTTCTCACCGAATGCCCAGATGGCTTCTCCTCTGTATTTGGCGGCATTGGCGGGCAGGTAGAGGTATATGTAAAAAAGGAAGACGAACAAAAAGCCCTCTCCCTTCTGGAGGATTTCTCCTCTGAAGATGCTTCTTTTGAAGAGCAAACATATTGGCAGGAGGATACAGAGGATTCCAGCGAGAAATAGGCTGGCCCAAAAGGCCCGGGAGCATTCCCGGGCCTTTTTCATTCTATCCGAGTTGCCTGCCCTGGGCCGCTCCCGGCTTGTATTTTGCCCCAAAATGTTTTCTGGCCAGCGCGGTTGTACTTTTTATAAAGGAACCCTTTGCCTGCGTATAGGCATCCCGGTCGTGAGTATATTTCACCTGCAGCCGCCTTTTCAGCGCCTCGTATTCCGCAGCTTTCCGGGGAAACTTCCGCAAATAATCCCGAAAATACAGCTCATCCCAATCGCCCAAGTAGCGCACATGCACATGAAAAACTTCCCTGGCAAAGCCCTGCGGCGTATCGCCTTTCATAAACATCATGCCCGGGGCCGGTTTGCCGGGCTGCGCAGCAAAGAGATAGCCCGCCTCTTCCAAAGACATCTGAAATTCCCCAAGCGTCGTTTCCCCGGAAATTTCCAAAAGAATATCGATGGCGGGTTTGGCCAGGAGCCCTGGCACGGCTGTGCTCCCAATATGGCTGATCCTCAAGATCCTTTGTTCCCCCACCGCTCTTTTTAGCAGAGCCGCTTCCCTTCGGAATAATTCTGGCCATTCTGGGCAATAGGGAGCCAAAATGATGGGGAAGAGCACCCAAAGCTGCTGGTTGCTCATCTCTGTCAGGCTTTCTATTTTTCTCATCTTTCTTCCATATCAATTTTACTTTGCGGCAGAGGCATTTTTTCAAAAGAAAAAAAGCGCCTTTGGCGCTCTTATAAAAAAACCGCACACCCTCCTTCGACAGCCTCTCCCAGCAGGGATTCTGGCAGCCAGCTCAAAACAGACGACTCTGCGGCACACATAGCTTTCTACTTACTGCTGCTTCCGTCAGGACCTGACAGGGTTCATAGCGCTACATTGCACAGGATCCATTTCTCAGCGCCGCTTTCCAATTCCATACACCGAAAAAGAATGCCTGGGGAGGGGATTCAGCCTTGCTGGAGCGGATTGCAAGTACAGGGCACCGCTAACTCCCCGACTAGTGCGGCCTTGCCCCACACCGAGGTCTGGAACAAAGCTGGGATATATTATACTGCATCCGGCAGAATTTATCAACAGGATTTTTCACGGCCTTTTCCCATC
>USII01000050.1 GCA_900554725.1 uncultured Eubacteriales bacterium | reverse complement strand
GGCAGCGTCAGATGTGTATAAGAGACAGATCGTGGGCAGCGGGCCGCTGGAAGAGGAACTGAAAGCAGAGGCAAAGCGCATGGGAAAGGGAGAAATGGTGCATTTCCTCTCGGGAATTTCGGACGCAGAGCTCAAGGCCTGCTATCGGGATTGCCATGTGTTTGTGTTGCCCTCAATTGCAAGCAGTGAGGCGTTTGGCATTGTCCAAATGGAAGCCATGGCCTTTGCAAAGCCGGTGATCAATACAAAGCTGAAGATGGGCGTTCCCTTTGTGAGCCTGGATGGGAAAACCGGGCTTACTGTGCCGCCGGGGGATGCGGATGCGCTTGCCCGGGCCATGAGGCTGCTGGCCCAAGATGAGAAACTGCGCCAGGAATATGGAAGAGCCGGTTATGAGCGCGTGTGCACCGAATTTTCCCAGCAGCGCATGATGCGGCTTCTGCTCGAACAAATGGAACAGCTTGCACAGGAAGAATCTTGAAGCGGCAGATTTTGTGCATATAAAAAGGGCGCCCATCCAATAGGGTGGGGCCCTTTTTATATGCAGTGCTTTGGCCCTCAGCGGTAACTGTCCATCATCTTTTCGTAGTATGCCTGGTATTCTTCTACCAGCGCGCAGGCCTGCTCCTCGCTTTCGGCCTTGACGGAATAGTAGATCTTGAGCTTGGGCTCTGTGCCAGAGGGGCGCACAACAATGCTGATATCCCCCTCCAGGTCAAACTTGATCACATCCGAAGAGGGCATATGGATGGGAACAGTCTCTCCGGAACGGCGGGTTGTAAGGGAGGTTTTATAGTCGCTCACTTGAAGAACCCTGCGGCCCAGCACCTCCTTAGGCGCATGCTCGCGAAAATGGGCCATGATGGATTGCATGGTCAAAAACCCTTCTGCGCCTTCGAAGGTGAAGCTCTGAAGGGCGTTTTGGAAGGCGCCGTATTTGGCATAGAGCTCGTGCAGCACATCCACCAGGGAAAGCCCTTTGGATTTATAGTAGGCAAACATTTCGCAGATGAGAAGAGAGGCATTGACGCCATCCTTATCGCGCACAAAGGAGCCGGAAAGATAGCCATAGCTCTCCTCAAACCCCCAGATATAGCGCTCCGCATGGCCTTCCTTCTCCAATAGGCCGATTTGCTCGCCGATAAATTTAAAGCCTGTCAGCACATTGCGCAGCTCTACCCCATAGGCTTCCGACACTTTGGCCGCCATCTCTGTTGTGACGATGGTTTTGACGGCGACGGGGTTTTTTGGCATTGTGCCCTTTTGCGTGCGCATCTGGCAGATATAATCAAAAAGAAGAACGCCCATTTCGTTGCCGGAAATCAGGCGGTAGCGATCTCCATCGCGCACTGCCGTGCCCACGCGGTCACAATCCGGGTCGTTGGCCAAAAGGAGGTCGGCCCCAAGTTTTTGGCAATAGGAGAGGCCCAGCTCCAGCGCTTCGCGGATCTCCGGGTTGGGATAGGGGCAGGTGGGGAAATTGCCATCCGGCTCTTCCTGTTCTTTTACGACAGAAATATTTGTATACCCGTTTTCCTTTAGGATGCGGGTGACGCAGTGCAGCCCCGCACCATTTAGAGGGGTATAGACGATGGCGACATTCTTATCGATGCCTTCGGGCTGGAAGGCCTCTTTGGAAACCCGGTTCAGGTAGTCGGCAGTGAGCTGATCGGGAATGTAGAGAATCTTCCCTTCCCGAACACCCTGTTCAAAATCCATGGTGCGCACATCTCTAAAAATATCCACGCACGAAATCTCTGAAAGGATGCTCTTGGCGGCTTCGGGCGTAATCTGGCAGCCATCTTCGCCATAGACTTTATAGCCGTTATACTTGGCGGGGTTGTGGCTGGCCGTCACCACAATGCCGCCGTTGCAGGAGAGGGCGCGCACGGCATAGGAGAGCGCGGGTGTGGGCATGAGCTCGGAATAGAGGTGCACAAGCACGCCGTTGGCAGCAAATACGCTGGCTGCAGTTTGGGCAAACAGTGTGGATTTGATGCGGCTGTCGTAGGCGATGGCTACGCAGGGA
The DNA here is from genome assembly GCA_900554725.1 of uncultured Eubacteriales bacterium. Classification (GTDB taxonomy): domain Bacteria; phylum Bacillota; class Clostridia; order Christensenellales; family Christensenellaceae; genus QANA01. The sequence continues at coordinate 5,411 of USII01000050.1, read as the reverse complement.
TTTGTAAATTTTTTATGAAGATAGTTGCAATAGCCCTGAGTCGCCCGGGCCACCGTGTGCACATTGAGCCGGTTGGTGCCCGCGCCAATCACGCCGCGCAGACCGCCCGTGCCAAATTCGAGATCCCTATAAAAGCGATCCTCTATGGCAGCCTCATCGCCGGAAATCTGCTCTAGCTCGGCTTTCAGGTCTGGATCTGAAAGCGGGGAGGAGAGCCAGAGCTGGTAGGTTTCAAACGCTTGTTTTTGCATGATTTCTCCTCGAAAATGTCGTAAAGATATTTTGATTATAGTATAAAAGGGAGAGCGTTTCAAGCCGCAAGCTTGAAAGGACGGCGCTTGTATGGTATACTTCATTGAGATTAAGCGACAATAATTTACAGAAGAAAAGTGAGAATGATATGGAGCTCAAGCGTTATCCACTCAAAATGCAGCCAGCCTATAAAGGCTCCCTTTGGGGAGGGGACACCTTAAAGCGCAAGTTTGGAAAGGATTCCGGGCTTGCCGTTACGGCGGAGAGCTGGGAACTTTCCACGCAAAAGGCCGGGCTGAGCCGCATTGCCCAGGGCCCATACGAGGGCATGGCATTTGATGAATATATCAGCAAATTTCCGCAGGCGGTTTCGCCGCAGTTCTCCTCTTTGGATAAGTTCCCCATTTTAGTGAAGTTTTTGGATGTGGAAAAGCCCATCTCCATCCAGGTGCACCCTTCGGATGAAAACGCAGGGCCGGGAGAAGAGGGAAAAGCGGAGGCATGGTATATCGTCTCGGCCAACCCGGGCGCGCGCATCTATTATGGGCTAAAGGAGCCCATCACAAAAGAGCAGCTCAAGCAGCATGCGCTTGCGGGCACGCTGGAGCAGGTTGTCAACCAGGCGCCTGTGCAGCCCGGGCAGGTTTGGTATAACCATCCGGGCATTCTGCACTCCCTGGAAGGCGGAGCGCTGGTGGCGGAGGTTCAGCAGAACTCGGATACGACATACCGCGTCTATGATTTTAACAGAAAAGATGCCCAGGGCAACCTTCGGGAGCTGCACCTTGAAAAGGCGGCGGAGGTTATCGACTATACGCCTCAGCAGGGCGCAGAAAAGGCAATACAGAGCAAAAAGGCAGGGGCAAATGCCCTTTCTGCCCTCTTTTCATGCGAATATTTCAAAATGAAGAGGCTGGATGTGGAAACCAGAATCGAGCTCTGCTGCAAAGAGGAAAGCTTTCAGTGCCTTCTGTTTTTGGAAGGAAAAGGCAATATTCTCTTTGCAGGGGAGCGCTTTGCCTTTCAGGCGGGCGACTGCTATTTTCTGCCTGCCGGCCTTGGGGCATACGAGGTGGAAGGCGCGTGCATGGCGCTTTTCGCGCATATTTAATGGAGGAAGCATATCATGAAGATGACGGCACTGATCATGGCTGGGGGAAAAGGCGAGCGGTTTTGGCCAAAGAGCAGAACGCGGCTGCCCAAGCAGTTCCTTTCCCTTACAGGGGATGGCAAGACGATGATCCAGCTGACAGTAGAGCGCATTTCTGGCCTTGTAGCGATAGAGGATGTATATGTCGCCACCAATCGGGCATATAAAGAGCTGGTTTGTCAGCAGCTGCCGGGCATTCCGGAGCAGAATATTCTGCTGGAGCCGGTGGGCCGCAATACGGCGCCCTGCATTGGCCTTGGGGCAGAGCATATTGCAAAAAAATACGAAGATGCCATCATGCTGGTGCTCCCTTCGGATCACCTGATCAAGATGCCCTCTGTGTTTGCCGATACCCTAAAAAGCGCGGCGGAAGTTGCGCAGGAAGGGGAAAACCTGGTGACGCTGGGCATTACGCCCGCCTATCCCGAGACGGGATACGGCTATATCAAGTTCCGCTCGGGTGCGCGCAGGGGCGCGGCCTATGAGGTGGAGCGATTTGTGGAAAAGCCGGACAGGCCCACTGCAGAGCGCTATTTAAAGAGCGGGGATTACCTTTGGAACAGCGGCATGTTCATCTGGAAAGTTTCCAGCATCCGCGCCAATATAAAAAGGCATATGCCGCAGCTTTTTGAGGCCCTCTGCCGCATAGGCAGCAGCATAGGAAAGGCCTGCTATGAGCAGGTGCTGGAAGCTGAATTTACCGCCATGAAAGGCGAATCTATAGACTATGGCATCATGGAAAAGGCGGGGGACATCTATATTCTCCCCGGAAACTTTGGCTGGGATGATGTGGGAAGCTGGCTGGCTGTGGAGCGCATCAACCCTGTGGATGAGCACCAAAACCTCATCAAGGGCAATGTGGTAAGCTATGATATCCGGGGCTGCACCATTGAAGGTGGCCAGAAGCTTCTGGCCGCTGTTGGCCTGAGAGATCTGATCATCGTAGATACCCCGGATGCGACGCTTATCTGCGATAAGCAGAGCGCCGGAGAAATTAAAAAGATTCTGGAATCGCTGCGCCAATCCGGCAAAGAGCAGTATTTGTAGGGAAGAGGGCTTATGGGCATATTAAAAGAACTCTATAGTTACCGCCAGATGATTTTCAGCCTGGTAAAGCGCGATCTCCGCGGGCGCTATAAGGGCTCTGTGTTCGGCTTTTTATGGACATTTCTAAATCCGCTTTTGCAGCTGGTGGTCTATACATTTGTATTTTCCTTCCTGCTGAAATCCGATATAGAAAATTACTATCTGTTTTTGTTTGTCGCGCTGATCCCGTGGCTGTTTTTCTCCACGGCGATTACGGGCGGAGCGGGCTGCGTGCTGCATCAGTCGGGGATGGTCACGAAGATATACTTCCCAAGGGAAGTGCTTCCCATTTCCCATGTCACCAGCGCGTTTATCAATATGCTCTATTCGTTTATCGTCGTGTTTTTGGTGATCTTCCTTTCCGGAACGCCCATCAACCCGGTCGCGCTGCTCTATCTTCCCATCATCATGCTGGTGGAGTATTTTCTGGCGCTGGGCATCACGCTGATCGCCTCTGCCGTGACGGTCTATTTCCGGGATATGGAGTTTATTTTAGGAATTTTTATGATGGCCTGGCAATATCTCACGCCCGTCATGTATTCTGTGGATATCGTTCCTCAGGAGCTGCGCAATCTTTTCATGCTCAACCCCATGACGCCCATCACCATCGCCTATCGGGATATCCTCTACTACGCCAAAGCGCCGGATCTCTCTACGCTTTTGATGGCGGCGGGCATGGGCCTTTTGTTCATGCTGGTTGGTTTTTGGATATTCAGCCGGCTCAAAAAGCGGTTTGCGGAAGAAATGTAGGGTGGTGAGCGCATGAGTGTGATCAAGGTTCAAAATGTAAAAAAGAAATTCCGGGTTTATCTGGATAAGGGCTCAAGCCTGAAGGAGCGCTTCCTCTCTTTTAAAAGAAATAAATATGAAGTGCGCACGGTGCTGGATGGCGTCAGCTTCGAGGTAGACCGCGGCGAAGCGGTGGGACTCATCGGGCACAACGGCTGCGGAAAAAGCACGCTTTTAAAGCTGCTCACACGCATTATGTATCCGAACGAAGGCAGCATTGAAATCAAGGGGCGCGTCTCCAGTCTCATAGAGCTGGGCGCCGGGTTCCATCCGGATATGAGCGGCAGGGAAAATATCTATATTAATGCCGCTATTTTCGGGCTTACCAAGAAAGAAATCGATGCGCGCCTGGAAGAGATCATCTCCTTTTCCGAGCTGGAGGAGTTTATCGATAACCCTGTGCGCACCTATTCTTCCGGAATGTATATGCGCCTGGCATTCTCCGTTGCCATCAATGTGGATGCGGATATCCTTCTGATCGATGAAATCCTGGCAGTGGGCGATGCCAACTTCCAGATCAAATGCTTTAATCGCCTGCGGCAGATCAAGAGCGAGGGTGTGACTATCGTGCTCGTTTCCCATTCTCTGCAGCAAATCGAGCAGATTTGCGATCGCACCATCTGGATACAGGATGGCCGCATTCGCGAGGATGGCAAACCAAGGGAAGTTCACGCGGCATATTCGGGCTTTATGGGAGAAAAACGGCAGGAAATTGCCAAGAAAGAGGCAGCCCAGAGAGCCGAGGAGCAGGAAGAAAAGCACGAACAGGAGGCTGCCGAAAACCCTCAGGGTCAGGAGACGGTGGAAGAGGAGGAAAAGCACGACCCGAATGTTTCGCGCAGCACAAAGCGCTGGGGAAATGGCGCGGCAGTGATTGAATCTGTCGCCATGCTGGATGCCCAGGGCCAGGAGCAGAAGCTGTTTTCCGTGGGCAGCCCGGCAAAGCTCCGGATACGCTACCGCGTTTTTCAGCCGGTGGAGGATGCTGTATTTGGGTTTGGAATTTTTACATTGGATGGAATCCGCTGTTACGGGACAAATACACGCATTGACGGCTTCGATAAATTCAATTTGGAAAAAGATGGCGTGCTTACCATCGAGCTTGGCTCCCTGGATTTGGTTCCGGGGGCATATGTGGTAGATCTTTCAATCGAGCAGGGTGCTGCGGAGCCGGTGGATTATCGGCTGGATATGGTGTTTTTTGAGATGATCTCTGAATGTACGGATATCGGGATCAGCAGAATTGCTCATACTTTTAGCTGGGAGGACGAATAAGATGGATGAGGCGATCAGCCTGAAGCAAATCATGGAAGAGGTTCGCGCGGAAATTGCCAAAAACAACCTCAAAGCGGATATTCCGGAATTTACGGTGCTGCCGCTTGGTTTGGTGGAACAGATTGCGCCTTTTGATATGCAGGCTTTTTTGGAATCGGTGCAGCTTGCGCAGGCATATAGCAGGGTGGAGCAGTATGCGCCGATTGGAGGGAACCCCGTCGTTCGCTTTATCAAGCGCATTGTGCGAAAAATGACGAACTTTATCACAACGCCCCTGGTGGAGAGCCAGAATGCCTTTAATGCGGCGGTTATGCAGAGCGTGGGGCAGGCGCGGGATTATATTTATGCGCTGGAAAAGCGCCTGGGAGAGCTGGAAAAGCAGCTGCAGGATGTGCAGGGCAGTAAGGAGAGGTAATGCCCATGAAAATACTGCAAACACTTCCTTCGCTTCGGCGCGGGGATGCCGTCGGCAACGATGCCATGGCCATCAACCGCGCGCTTTTGAAAATGGGTTATGATGCGGAGCTTTATGCCCTGGATATTCAGGCGAGCTGCCAGAGGGAGGCGCGCCCTTATCAGAAGATGAAGCTGCGCAAAGAGGATATTCTCCTCTATCACAATGCGGCCGGCTCCAAGCTGACAGACGATTTCGCAGAGGCTCCCTGCCGCAAGATCATGATCTATCATAATATCACGCCGCCCCAGTTTTTCCGGGGATACAGCATTCACGGCGAAACCATGACAAAGGAAGGCCTGGAACAAACGCGCCGCATCGCAGATAAAGTGGAATACTGCCTTGCCGTATCCGAATTCAATAAGCAGGATCTGCGGCGCATGGGCTATACCTGCCCCATCGATG
>USII01000049.1 GCA_900554725.1 uncultured Eubacteriales bacterium | reverse complement strand
TGCATCTGTCTTTCCTTTCCTCATCAAAAAGCGTTTGCCCGGGCAAACGCTTCTGTTTTTATTCCATTCAGCCGCGCACCCGGGATTCCCCGAGGTTTTTGCGCAAAATCAGGAAACGGAGATCCGAAATCTCCTCTTCGCTTGAGGCGTTTATCACATGAAAGCCGAGGTCCTGCCGATAGATGCGAAGGGCTTTGGCATTGCGCGGGCTGACCATCACTTCCACCATGCGCACGCCGGATTCAGAAAGATCCGCAAATGCGCTGAGCAGCAGGGATTGCCCGATTCCCTTTCCGGCCTCGTGCGGATTAGTCAGCACACTGTACAGGAAGGCGCGGCCAGGATTATCAAAATCCCGCAGAAAATATGCTGCTCCCAGCACTTCGTCATATTCCAGCGCCGCATATACCCGCCCGTAGCGGATAAAGGACTGCGTTTCAAAATAGCTCAGGCCGGCGCCTCTGGAGGCGTTTACTTCCCTTTCCAGCTGGGCTATCTGCTCCAGCATATCGGTATCGCTGTCGCTAATGCAGAAATATTCGATCGCCATAAAAAACCTCTCATTTTATCTGCGCTTGTGCGCGCAATTTAGAGATATTATACCAAGCCGGCGCGCTCTTTGCAATGCGCTCCCGGGCCCAGGCCGCATAAAATCCCGCTCAAAGGGCAGTATTTCTATTTTTTTACAAATCGCTTGGACGCCTGCCGCCCGGGGCAGGCGGATTGCCGGGGAAAACAGGGCAGGCGCAGCAGCAAAGCCCTTAGGCAGCCCATGCTTTCGCCGGGGAGAGCGAGCAGCCGCCGGAAAAGGAAAGAAGGCAGGGAAATCCCCTGCCCTCTGGCTTTTAAAACAGTTTTTAGAAGTAGCGCTTGAGCAGCCCTGCAAAGCCCTGGCCATGGCGCGCTTCATCTTTTGCCATCTCGTGGACGGTATCGTGAATCGCATCCAGGTTCTGCGCTTTTGCCTTTTTGGCGATTTCGAACTTGCCTGCGCAGGCGCCCATCTCGGCCTCAACGCGCAGCTCCAGGTTCTTTTTGGTGGAATCCGTCACAACTTCGCCCAAAAGCTCTGCGAACTTCGCGGCATGCTCAGCCTCCTCGAAGGCATAGCGCCGGAACGCCTCGGCGATTTCCGGATATCCCTCCCGCTCGGCAACTCTGCTCATGGCAAGATACATGCCCACTTCCGTGCACTCCCCGGTGAAATTGGCCTGCAGGCCCTCATAGATTTCCGGATCTACGCCCTTTGCAATGCCGACGACATGCTCCGTCGCATAAGAGGCGTTCTCCACCGCCTCCGCAAAGCTGGAAGCCGGCGCCTTGCACTGGGGGCAGAATTCCGGGGGATTCTCTCCTTCATATACATAACCGCAAACTTTACATACAAATTTTTTCATCGTATCATCCCTCCTGCATTCTGGTGTATTGGGAAATGTTTCCCTTTGATTACAGTATAATACAGAATTGGGGGGATAAAAAGTTGCATTTGCAACATTTTGCCTATTTTTGGGAAATTTCCCGGCAGAAAATCAGCTCTGGCCGCCCTGGGAAGCTGGGCGGATGCCGGGCAGGAGCAGGGTGGGCAGGCCAAGCTCCTCCGGGTTGTGGGAAACGAAGAGGGCGGTTTTGCCAAAGATGGCCTTTTTCACAACGCCCAGCACGGTTTGCAGCGTCTGCTCATCCAGGCCCTTAAAGGGTTCGTCGAACAGGTAGAGATCTGCCGGATAGGCAAGAGCCCGGGCAATGGCAACCCGCCTGGCCATGCCGCCGGAAAGAGAAGAGGGGAGGGCATCTAGAAAATCGCCCAGCCCCAGCGCGCAAAGCCAGCGGGTCGCTTCCTCGCTGCCAGAAACCAGGGCGACATTCTGCCGCGCGCTGAGCCAGGGCAGAAGGCGGTCCTCCTGGAAGACATAGCTTATGCGGTCTGTCGCCCTGGAAACGCTGCCGCGGTCGGGCAGCAGCAGCCCGGCGGCCAGGTTCAGCACTGTGCTCTTGCCCTGGCCGGATGGCCCGATCAGGCAAAGCTGCTCTCCCTGCCCAAGCGAGAGGGAAAAATCCCGCAGAACGGGCAGGCTGCCAAAGGATTTATCCACATGCGAAAAACAGATCATGAGCTCCTCCTTTTAAAAAGCCGGAGAAACAGCTTTTCCAGGGCCATGGAAAGGGCGATGACAAGGGCTGTCCACGCGAAGAGATCCGGCGTTTCCAGGTAGATTTTTGATTGATACAGCTCCCGCCCGATGGAAAATTCAGGCCGGCAGATAACCTCTGCCGCGATGCCCGCCTTCCAGGCAAGGCCGATGGAGGAAAAGGCTGCGGCGGAAAAGAAAGGCCGCATGGAGGCAAGGTAGATGGCGCGCAACTTCTGGAAAAAAGAGAGGCGGTAAACGCTTGCCATCTCCAGCAGCCTCGGATCTGCGCTGTGAATGCCCTCGGCCACATTGCCCCATGTCACCCCCAGGACCATGAGCATGCAGATGAATACGGGCACGCTGCCCGTGGCGAACCAGACGAGCACAAGTATGATAAACGACGCCACAGGCGTGGCCCGGATGACGGCCAGAAGCGGGGAAAAAAGGCGATGGAGCGCGGGGAAAAAGGCTGTCAGCAGCCCGAGCAGCAGCCCCAGCGCAAGGCCAAGGCCATATCCCGCAAGGACACGGCCCATGGAAAAAAGCGCGCTCTTCCAAAATTCCCACTGCGCGCACAGGCTGATCAGCCGCTCCAGCACCAGAAAGGGGGAGGGGATCAGCAGCTCCTGGCCGACAATCATGGCTGCCGCCTGCCAGACGGCCAGCCAGAAGGCCGCGGTAAATAAGGTCCACAGCGTTTTTTTCAAGGGATTTGCTCCTTTCGCCTGGAAAAAGCGCCCCGCTTTTGCAGGGCAGTACCTCTATTATATGAAAATTCCCGAGAAAAAGCCAGCCGCGCAAAAAAAGGCCGGCACAGCGTGCCAGCCCTTTTTGCACAGGCGGGGCTACTGGATAAAGTAGAAATCATCCGCCGGGATTTCGCCGCCCACAGAAGCGGGGTTTGCCGCATAGAGCACATCGAAGAAGTTGGAAAGAGAATCCTTCATGGTGACGCCATCGATGTATACGATATTGCAAGCGGGAAGAGCCTGTTCCGCAATTTGCGCGCTGGCGACGATCTCATACTCTGCAATGAGCGCGGCGGCATCGGCTGTGTTCTGGTTCACATATTCAATGGAAGCGCGATATTCCTGCAAAAATGCGGCAAGGGCCTCCGGGTTCTCCTGTGCAAATTCTGTGCGCACGGCGATGCAGCCCATGGAGAGCACGCCATTCTTGCCCTCCTTTTTGCAGGCAGCTTCCCATTCCTCTGTGATGTCGAGGGCGGTTGTCAGGTTTTCCACCTGAGCTTTGCTGGCCGTGACAAAGGGTTCGGGCAGCAGAGCGATGCTGGCTTCGCCGCTGGCAAGCAGGGCCACAACTTCGCTGTGCTCCGAGCGGTATTCCACTTCAACTTTTCCCTCCAGCCCGTTGGCCCGCAGGATATAGTTCAGGGCATATTCGGGCGTGCTTCCCTGGCCGGAAGCGTAGATTTTCTTGCCCTCCAAATCCGAAATGGAGCTGATTTCCTCGCCTGTCTGAACGATATACAGCACGCCCAGCGTGTTGATGGCCGCAATCTGAACCTGCCCGCTCGTCTTATTATACAGGGTTGCAGCCAGGTTTGTGGGAATAGCGGCGATATCCACTTCGCCGCTGGTGAGCTTTCCGGTGATTTCATCCGGCGCGCCCGCCAGGGTGAAAGTGTAATCGTTTTCCGTCTCGCCGTTTTCGCTGTCTTTCATCAGTTTGACCATGCCCATGCCCGTAGGCCCATTGAGGGCGGCCACATTCACTTCCGCCTTTTCTGCCGGCTCGGAAGCCGAGGGGGAAGAGGAGGCCACGGGAGCGGGCTCCACCTTCTTTGTGCATCCGGCAATTCCAAAGGCGGCAATTGCCACTGCCAAAAATAGTGCAAGTACTTTTTTCATGAGAAAACTCCTTTTGTTAAAATTGATACAAAGCGCGCAAAGCGCGCCTGTTCTCCACTTGTTGCCGGGGCTTAATCCGGCGCCGAACCCAAAAGCGAAAGGGTATCGCCCTGCCGCTCCAGCTGCCCCGCAGCGGCCAGCGCATCCATGGCCCGGTAAAGCGAGGCCCTGGAAATGCCAAGCTGGTCGGCCAGCGCGCGAAAACTCGCGATTTTCACAGCGCCGCCCTGCTGCTCCCGCTGCAAATAGGAGAGCAGCTTGCCCTCGGCGGTATGGCCTGAAAGGGTCTCTATCTTCCTGTTTAAAAAGGCGATGCGCCCGCACAGGAAACGAATGTAGTTTTGGCAAAACCTGGGGGAAGATTGCAGCATGGCCCAGGCCTGCTCGGGCGCAAAGAGAATCACCTCGCTGCTCTTTTCCGCAAAGATACTGGAAAGCTCGATATCCTCCAAAAACAGCGAGGCCGCACCAAAGGCCGCCCCGGGGTAGATGCGGTTTAATGCATAGACCCGGTTATCGATGGAGCGGCCCCGAATGAAAAGCTGGCCGGAGAGCAGCAGCCCCAGGCGATGCGAAGGGACCTCTTCGCCCTTTTTTATTTTGCGCCGCACTCCCCCAAAATCCTCCAAAAGCGCGCGGATTTGCGCGTCTGTAAGGCCAGAAAAGAGCGGGCAGCTCTGCAAAACTTCCAAAGTTCCTCCATAAAAATGTCTTAAATGATACACTTTCTAGCGCTATTGTACTGGATAGGGCGGCAAAAGGCAAGGCCTTTTGATATTTTTTTCACATTCCAGGGTGGGTACGGAAAAGCCCGGCAGCGCGCTGCCGGGCTTTCTTTCTATTTGCAGAACCTGGCCGTCAGGCAATTTCTATGCCAAAAATCTTCATGCCCCGCGTTCCCACCACAATGGTATTGCCAAAGACGGCCGGGCTGGCCTCGATATTGGCGCCCAGGGCAATTTTATCCACCAGGGTTCCGGTGCGCGCATCCAGCAGGTGCAGCATTCCAAGGGAATCCCCCTGCACGAGATAGGCTGTGCCATCTTCCGCGTAGAGGGCGACGGGCGAGCTCCAGGAATAGCCGCGCATCTTATAGCGCCAAACTTCCTGGCCGGTTTTTTTATCCAGCGCCACAAGCAGACCGCTGCGCACCCAGGGCGTCCGGGCGACGGGGAAGATGACAAGATCCTCTATGCTGCCCTGGCCAAGAGCGCATGTGGCCTGCACGCCCCCGGAAACTCCGGCAACGGTATTGCAGAAATAGCTGTGTATCCATTCATATTCACCTGTAATGGCGTTGATTTTAAAGATGGGGGCATCTGCCAGCTTGAGGCGGCGGCTGGCCGTCCAGTGCAGGCTTGTCCCGAGATAGAGGTAGGGCGTGCCGTCTTCCAGGGAAAAGACGGGAGAGCCGTTGGTATCATCTGCTACATCCTGCGCCCAGACGACGCTCATGGTGTTCAAATCGATGCAGAGGAGCGTTCCGCCGTTATCGGCGATATACAGGTAGTTTTTCCAGATGACGGGGCTATCTTCCATGCCAAGCCAGTAGCGCTCTTCTCCGGAGCGCGCGGTTTGATAGCGCAGCTTGACAATCTCCTCCGGGTTGATGCGCAGCTTGCCATCCCCTCCTATGCTGGAATTGAGCCGGAAGGTATAGAGGATGCCGTTTTCGCTGGGCTCGATGATGGTATCCGAAGCTTCGTCAAAGAGGGGGGAGCTATCGAATCCACAGAACTTGCGGGGAGCAAACGGATCCTGCCCGCCGTATTCCAAAAGCTTCTGCCCATCGATTAAGCTGTAAAGATAGGCGCGGGCATATTCGCCTTCCCCTGCGCCTGAATCGCCCGGGCCCAGGTGCAGCAGTGGAAGGGAGGGGTGCAGCGCACCGGCGCCTTTAAAGGGCAGACCGACTTTTATGGTTTCCCGCGTGGGCTGGCCATCCTCCAGGTCGATAAAATACACATTGCCATCCATGGTGGAATAGATTACTTCAATAAGGCCATCTTTTTGCTTCTTCTGCTCGAACAGGTTCATGGCCTGGCGCTGCTGCTCCCCCCAGCGGGCGATGAGGGGCTGTCCTGTCCAGCCGCTGCCCGTCCAGAAGCCATGGCCATACCCCTTGGCCAGCCGCCCGGTGGGGACGCTCCACTTGATTTTAAGCTTGCCCGCCTTGCGGAAGGGGCCATAGGCCGCGCCGCTGCGCAATGGGTCCCCGCGGAAAGTGAGAATGCCTTCGGTTTTGCCATAGGGCACACCCTCTGGCATATGGATGGGGCGGCTTCTCTGGTAGCTCTCTACCGGCTTGCCATCCACCTCCAGCTCGGCCTGAATGCCAAGGTCTTCGGGGCGAGTGCCCGCAACGGCATGGGGCTCGCCCTGAACAGGCGCCTGGCTTCCAAAAAACTGCAAATGCGAAAATTTCCGGAAGGGGCGCAGAAGTGCCAGGGCAATGGTATCCAAAAGCATCATAAAAATTCGAAAGATTCTGCTTGTCTTCAATTTTCTTACCTCTCGGCTATTTTTCCCAGGAAGGGCAGCTTTATTATAGCATATTGTAAAGAAAAAGGGCAGGCGGCGCCATTTGTTTGGCGGCAAGGGGGAGAAATGTATAAAAAAGGCGAAAACAAGGCAAATTAACGGAAATTTCATAACTCGCTCTTGTAAAAAAAACATCTACCGATTAAAATAATGTTGTTATGCTGGAAACTTTGGTAGAGAAAACGATTAAAAAATACAATCTCATCTCTCTTGGGGATCGCGTGGGCGTGGCGGTATCCGGGGGAGTGGATTCCATGGTGCTGCTGCATGTTCTATATACCCTCTCCAGGCGGAGTGGGTTTTATGTCTATGCGCTGCATTTTGAGCACGGCATCCGGGCGGAAGAATCGGTGGGGGATATGCACTTTGTGGAAGAGCAGTGCGAGAAGATGCACATTCCCTTCTATTCGGGCAGCGAAGATGTGCCCGTCATCGCGGCGCAGACGGGAGAAAACCTGGAGGCGGCGGCCCGGCGGCTGCGCTATGCCTTTTTCGAGGAGCGCAAGCGCGCCCTGAAGCTTTCCAAAATCGCCATCGCTCATCATAAGGACGACTTTGCCGAGACATTCCTGCTAAACCTTGTGCGGGGCAGCGGCATGGCGGGGCTGACCACCATGAAGTATCAGAGAACCCCGGGGATTATCCGCCCGATGCTGGATATTTCCCGAAAGGATATCGAGGCGTATGCCAGCGCCCACAATATCCCCTTCCGGGTGGATTCCACCAACGCTGCGCTCAAATACGCGAGAAACTACATCCGGGCGGAAATCCTCCCCCGCATGGCGGCGCTTAATCCCGAAGTTTCTTCCGCTATCATGCGGGCAAGTGAAATTTTGGGCGAGGAAGATTCCGCGCTTTTTGAATATGCAAAGAGCGAATATCATAAAATTTCCCGCAGGGAGGAAGGGCAGATTGTGCTGGACCTTGTGG
>USII01000048.1 GCA_900554725.1 uncultured Eubacteriales bacterium | reverse complement strand
CGCGGCGTTTCTGCTCCGGCCAGGCATCGCCGGTACGCATATTGTGCAGGCGGTCCGCAAGCTTTATAAGGATGACCCGAATATCCGACGCCATGGCAAGAAACATCTTTCGCATGCTTTCCGCCTGGGCGTCCTCTTTAGACTGAAAATCGAATTTCTTCAATTTGGTGACGCCATCTACGATCTTTGCAATTTCCGGGCTGAATTCCGCCTCGACATTTTCAATGCCAAAAGCCGTATCTTCTGGAACATCGTGCAGCATGGCGGAGCAAATGCTGACATTATCAAGGCCAAGCTCTGCCAGAATGCGCGTCACCTCATAGGGATGCACGATATAGGGCTCGCCCGAATTGCGCAGCTGCCCTTCATGCGCCTTTTCCGCAACAGCAAACGCTTTTTGGATGAGCGGATCTCCTGCATAGACAGGATAATCCTGGATAAAAGTCTGGTATAATGTCATGCGCCCTACACCTTCCCGTCTGCAAGATCGCGAATCGCCCGAAAATATCCGCTCTGTTCCGGGCAAAACGCCCCTTCCTCTTTCAAGTGAATGTGTATTATTTTATCACTTTTTCTCACTTCTAGCAACTTCTGCCCAAAGAGCGCCTGGAAAATAAGCCAGGGTTTGCGAATATCTTGCAGGCCGATCGCCCCTGCCGCTTTTTCTAGAAATTCGCTGACAGAAGAGTAAACCCCTTCCATTTGGGCAAAGACTTTTAAAAGTTCTCCAAAAAGCCCGGGATCATAAAAGCGCTTCGCCTCCTGGCGGTATGCTTCGCGCAGATCTTCTCCAAGATAAACGGCTGCCTGCGGGTTTGCATGAAGTGCGCAAAATCCGCCCAGCGCCAGCGTTTTCTTGTAGTTTTTGAGGCCTTCTTTCTGCAAAAAGCACAGGCAACTCTGCGCAGAATCCTCCCCTGCCTGTATCTGCTGAAGCCAGGGCAGCTTCAGCCTGCCCGCAAGCTCCTGCAGCAAACGCGCGCCGCTCTGACTGGTGCAAAAAGCTGCTGCGCCCAGCGGCCAGCCGGCATAGCGCGAAAACCACTCCTCCAGTTCCTGCGGCGCTTTCAACACATGCTCATGCGCAGTGCGGCAATAGGCCGCATATGCATATGCCTCTGCCGGGAACTGGCGCAGATATTCCAGCTCCAGCTTGCCCTGCCAATCTGAAACATCCTGCCTCTGAATGGAGGAAATGACGAGCTGGCTTTTGCGGTTCCCCCTGAATTCATTGATGGAAAAAGAGGCGACAAAATCATACTGCCCGCCCAGCTCTATCTCCTCTCGCGCCGAAAAACGCAGAATCTCCGAAGCGCAATCTGCCGCCTGCATTTTTAAATGCTCCCGATTCTTTCCCATGGCAGCAATGCTCAGCGGAGAAAACCCGCTGATAAAAAAGCGCGGCTCCTCGTTTTCCTGCCCGAAAGGCTGCATCCGCTCCAATTGCTCTGCAAGGCCAATATCCGCCTGTGCCAGCGCAATCTCTTCATCGTACTGGCACACAGGCACAAATACGCTATCCGGGTATTTTTCCTTTAAAAAATTTTCCACTAGCCGCTGGGCTTCTGCCAGGTTTTCGCGCTTGATCGTAAGCCCGGCTGCCATTTCGTGCCCACCAAAGCGCTCGTAGAGGTGCTCCGCCTGGCAGAGGGCTTCATACAGGTTGATTCCCGCAATACTGCGGGCAGAGCCTGTAAGCAGCTCTCCTTCCTGGGCAAGCACGACTGCCGGGCGGTAAAACATCTGGGAAATCGAAGAGGCCGCAAGGCCAACCACACCCTTTTCCCAGCCTTCGCCTGCCACAAATAGAATTTTTGCCTCCGCCAGGCAAACCCCTTCCCGCACAAACTGTGCCGCCTGCTGGGTAATCTGCTGTTGCAGTTCCTGCCGGCGCGCATTGACTGCGCTCAGCTTTTGCGCAAGCTCCTCCGCTTCGCCCAAATCCTCTGCAAGCAGAAGGCGCAGCGCCAAGCTGGCGTGCTCCAGCCGCCCAGCGGCATTGATGCGCGGCACCAGCCCAAATGCCACCCCATAGGAGCGAACGCCCGCAAGCCGGATACCCGCAGCCTTTGCCAATGCCCTAAATCCCAGGCAAGGGGCTTGGCGCAGCTTTTCCAGCCCCAAATAGGCCAGCGCACGGTTTTCCCCCAACAGGCCCACCATATCCCCGATTGTTGCCACACCGCAAAGGTCTACCAGTTCCTCTGCCCTCCCTCCAAGCAGCGCCTGCGCCAGCTTAAAAGCCGTGCCTGCACCGCAAAGATCGTGGAAGGGATATCGCTCCCCCGGCATTTTGCAGTTAAGCAGATAAGGGGTATCCGGCAGTTCACCGC
Source organism: uncultured Eubacteriales bacterium (assembly GCA_900554725.1). GTDB lineage: Bacteria > Bacillota > Clostridia > Christensenellales > Christensenellaceae > QANA01. The sequence continues at coordinate 5,179 of USII01000048.1, read as the reverse complement.
ATTCGTGGTGATCGATGATGATACAATCCACCCCTCTCCCCTTTGCAAGGGCAACATCCGAAACGCTGCGAATTCCGCAGTCCACTGTCAAAATCAGGCTCACGCCTTGCTCTATCAGCCGCTCAAAAGCGGCAGCATTTGTTCCATATCCCTCTGTTTGGCGATCTGGAATATACAATTTCGGCGCAATGCCCAGTGCTTTGAGTGTTTTTTGCAGGATTGCCGCCCCGCAAACGCCATCGCAATCGTAATCCGAATAGACTGCAACCTGCTCTTTTTTCAGCACTGCCTGCCGGATTCTCTCGCAAACCTTCTCCATATTGGAAAACAAAAAAGGGTCTCCAACCTGCGCCCATCCCGGCGCCAGAAACTCATCTGCCTCTTTAGGCCCAATTCCCCTTGCGGCCAGCAGTTCTGCCACAATAGGGCTGATCCCCTGCTGCAAATACTGTTCTTTTTCCTGTTCCGCCAGAGGAGCTCCTTTTTTTTCATAGCGCATAAAAGCCTCCAGATGCACAAAAGGCGGTCCTGGACCGCCTTTTAGAAAAATAGCAAACTTACCGAATCGCCTTTACTTTTTTGCGGGTTTTCCTGCCCTTTGAAAACGCCCCTTTTGCCCAGACAGCGGCCGGAATACCCAAAAGCCCAGTGCATGCGGCGCTACTCAGCACGCCCACAAATGCGCATATGCCCATGCTCGCCATCGTCTTTTCTCCCAATACAAATGCTGCTAAGAACATCGCCGCACCGACGAAGGCCACCAGGGCACGCTGCAACCTGCATGCCTTTGTCGCGGCTTTTTGGGCTTCCAAAAGCTCTTCTCCCTCGCCCGCGCGAAGGGGAGCGCGCAGCTGCTCAAAGTATATGCCTGTATCCATCAGGCTGTAAATAAACACTGCAAGAAATGCCGCTAGCATGCCGGTATTGATCGTAAGCCGCGCAATCAGCGCCAGACCCAAAAGCAGCACCATCGTGCCCAGGCAGGAAACCGCCGTGCCCACTCCGCCAGGGATGCCATAGCGCACCGCAAAATAGAGCCCTGCAACCACCGCCGTTACCAGCCCGGCCAGCCCGAAAAAGACCAGCGTCATGCGGGGGACAGACCTCGTCACAGGGTCGCATCCCCGGAACTTGGCATCCGGGTACTGTTCCTGCACTGCAGAAACAATCGCAGCGCCCTCGTCCTGCACATTTTCCATATGGATAATGCACTGGTCCATTTTATCTCCCGCTTTTACGATATTGTAATTTCCAATTCCACTCTGCTGGGATAGGATATTCTCCAAATCCGCAAGTTCAAACTCCTGGCCAATATCCATCTTCAGGCTATATCCGCCGCTCAGCGCCTGGCTCAGATTCAGCCCACCGCACAGAAGCGTCACCGCCGCAGCCGCCACAATCACTGCAACAACTGCCCACGCAAAAATCTTCGAATGCTTTTGCATTATTCCGCCTCCTTTTTGCCGCCAAAATAGATGCGGCTCCCGCCAGGTACCACGCCCACTACCAGGCGGACCAGAGCCTGCGTGAGTATCACCGAACACAGAATTGCCACCAAGATGCTGATGCCCGCCGCATACGCAAAGCTGGACAGCGCATGCACGCCAAACAGCGCCAACGCCAGCAGAACAACGCACAGCCCTATTCCAAGGTACGCTGCCGCCCCTGCCCCCGCACTACAGCCGGATTTCACTGCCGCTCGCGGGGCCTTGCCCAGCAGAAATTCCTTTTTAAAGCCGTTCACGATCATAAGGCTCAGTGCCGCCATGCAAAGGGCGCCCATAAACAGGCCGGCAACACCATACACCGTAATCTGCAGCCGCGATGCCGCAAGCAACAGAAGAACGAGTGCCGTATGCCCAAGCATCGATATCGCAACCATAAGCCCTGGCACGCGGTAGCAAATGATAATTGCCGCCGCCAATACCAGCAGCCCTGCAACACCCGCTATCAGCATGGCGCGGAGCGCATTTTCTCCAAGCAGCGGAGTAATATCGCGCATCTCTGTCGCCTCTATCTCAACGGAGTATGGCTTGTTATTGACAACCAACTCCATCTCCTCCAGCTCGTAATCCTCAAGCGTCGTGCGGACACTGCCCTGCCCTGTTGTCACAGCGCTCTCAATGGTCGCCTGGGCGACATCTGCATCCCCATAATGCAGTTTGATATAGTTCTGGTTGGAATAATCCTCTTCGTTGATGCCGCGCTCTGCAATTTCAGCAGTAGCGTTTTCAAAAACCGTCTTGCCTTCCTCCGTCAGGAAAAAACTGATGTAGGTATAGCCAAGAGTATCTTCCTGAATCAGGATGCGCTCTATCATATCCGAGCCTACGACGACATTGTCGTCCGCATCCAGGATCGTGAGATCCCCCTTCTCAGCTAGATATTTTACAATCTGATCGGCATCCAGGAATGGGCTTGTTTCATTAATGGGAAGATCGACGCGTATTTCCCTATCGCCCTCGCGCTCAATCGTCGCGCCAGTATAGCCCTTTGCGTCCAGTCGTGCCCTCATAATGCCCATCACTTCATGTGCCGCATTATCAAGCTCTTCCTGCGAAAGCGGAATCACTTCCTCTTCGGCGTTGCTCTCATCCTCGTCTGCACTATCCTCGCCCGGATCCTTGATGCGCAGCACTGCGGTTGTTCCGCCCCATACATCCATGCCAAGATTGATGGCGCGCATGGGCTCAAAGGAGTACATGCCAAAATCAAGGCCGAAAATCACCGTGTATGCGCTTGCAAACACCAGGATGATAATCAGCACCAGTCCGATCAGACTGCGTAATTTCATATCCATTCTCCTTCCGACTTCTGCTGTTCAGCGCAGCGCAAGCGCCGCAAAACAGATAGGTTTATTATATCGCGGGGTATTCCAATAGTCAACAAAGCAAACAGTGTTCCGCCTTTTTCGCCGCCCTTATCCCAGCACATCAAAAATGGTGAGCTGACTCTTTTCCGGCAACCCGGCGAGGCAGCCCATCTCCCGCATAGTATCCAGTACAGAGGCCGAGAGCCTGCATTTTTTCTTCAGCTCCTCAACTGAGAGGAAATCCCCCTCTGCCGCCGCCTGCTCCAACAGCTCCGCCGCCTTATCGCCAAGCTGGGGCACCGCCATAAAGGGCATGCGGATTTTCCCTTCCTCTATGCTAAATTGCTTCGCCTTGCTCTTTTTTAGATCCACCGGCAGGAATTTAAGGCCCCGCTCCAGCATTTCAAGCGCCAACTCCAGCACGACACCCGCGCCCTTCTCCGTTGCCGATTTTTTCATGCCAAGTTCATCCAGCTCTTTTAATCTTGCCTTGATGGCGGGCACGCCCTGAAGGATGGTGGGGGCATCAAAATCCTCCAGCTTGATGGTAAAAGTTGTGGCGTAGAACTCTGCCGGATAGTGCACTTTGCAATATGCAATGCGCAATGCCATGACTACATACGCCACTGCATGCGCCTTTGGGAACATATACTGAATTTTGCGGCAGGATTCGATAAACCACTCTTCTACGCCTGCATCCCGCATGGCCTGTTCCATCTTCTGTTGATCTTTTTCCTTGCCCTTCGCCCATTTGCCTTTGCGCACGCTCTCCATGATGAAGAAAGCCATCTTATGCTCCACACCCTTATGCACCAGGTGGTTCATAATATCGTCCCGGGTACAGATGACGCCGGAAAGCGGCGCAGTGCCCGAATCGATCAGATCTTCCGCATTCCCTTTCCAAACATCCGTTCCATGGGAGATGCCCGAAATGCGAATCAGCTCAGAGAGGGTTTTGGGCTTTGTCTTCTTCAAAATGCTCATGGTGGCAGGTGTACCAAACTCGGGGATGCCAAATGTCCCAAGCGTCACGCCCCGAATCTGTTCCGGCGTGATGCCAAGAGCCTGCGTGCTCATAAAGAGCGACATGGTTTTGGGGTCGTTCAGGGGAATTTTCAGCGGGTCAAACCCAATGAGGTCTTGCAGCATGCGGATCATCGTCGGGTTATCATGGCCCAGAATATCAAGCTTAATCAAAATATCGTGCATGGAGTTGAAGTCAAAGTGCGTCGTCACAGTATCCGCAGCCATCTTGTCCGCCGGCTTTTGGATGGGGGAAAATTCGTAAATTTCCCTCCCATGCGGAACGATAACCAACCCACCCGGGTGCTGCCCCGTCGTCTTTTTCACACCGCTGATCCCCATTGCCAGGCGCTCCAGCTCTGCGCTATTGAGCTGCATGTTATGCATCTCGGCAAATTTGCGCACAATGCCTTTGGCCGTGTTTTCCTGAATGGCAGAAATCGTCCCCGCGCGGAAAACATATTCCTCTCCAAACAGCTCTTCCACATATTTATTGGCCCGCGGGCGGTATTCGCCAGAAAAGTTCAGATCAATATCCGGAACTTTTTCCGCGTTCAGACCAAGGAATACTTCAAAGGGGATATCAAATCCATCCGCAATATATTTTTCTCCGCAGACAGGGCAATACGCTTCGGGCATATCCACGCCGCAGCCATATTTCTCCCTGTCGACATTAAAGTCATAGTGCTGGCACTTGGGGCAGCGATAGTGGGGAGGCAGAGGGTTGACCTCTGTAATGTCATCCGCAAAAGCTGCAAAAGAGCTGCCCACCGAGCCTCTGGAACCTACAAGATAGCCATCCTGCATGGATTTATCCACCAGCTTCATCGCGCTCCAATATAGAACGGCAAAGCCATTTCGGATGATGCTGCCCATCTCTTTATCCAGGCGCTGTTGGATGATTTGGGGCAAAGGATCCCCATAAAGCCGCTTGGCTTTAGCATATGCCCGCTCCAAAATCTCCTTATCGGCGTTTTCGATATAGGGCATGGCTGTTTCTTTTGGAAACAGCTCGATCTGCTCCACCTGATCGGCAATGGCATTGGGGTTCTCCACCACCACTTCCATGGCCTTCTGCTCCCCCAGATACGAAAAATCCTCCAGCATCTGCGCAGTGGTTTTAAAGAAAAGCGGCGCCTGCTGATCTGCATCCTTAAACCCGGTAGTTTCCATCAGAATCTGCCGGAAATAAGCGTCTTCTTCATTTAAAAAGTGCGCATCAGTGGTGGCGCAGACGGGCATTCCCCGCTTGCTGGCTATGCGGCAGATACGCCGGTTGATTTCGCTCAGTTCCTCCTCATCCGCCACACGCCCCTCTCTTATGAGAAAAGCATTGTTCCCATG
>USII01000047.1 GCA_900554725.1 uncultured Eubacteriales bacterium | reverse complement strand
CACCATGGGCTGCCCTCCTTTTCAAATCTCTAGCGCCCGCGGCGCGCACCGCAGCCCCCTCTTTTTGCTGCATCAAAAAAACACACCGCCCAGCCTTTTATATCAAACTCAAACCTGATTAGCATTTATTATAGCAAACTCCTGTTCTTATGGCAACAGAGCAGTTTTTTCCCATTTATTTGACAACTTCCCCGTGCTTGCACTAGAATGGTGCAAAGGCATTTTGCCTTTGCAGACTGAGTTTTTCGGAGGAAAACGGCAATGAAAGCCCTTATTTTATCGACCAACACGGGCGGCGGCCATAATGCCGCCGGAAGAGCTGTGCTGGAAGCGCTGCGCGCGCGAAAAATAGAAGCCCGGATGCGGGATGCTTTGCTGTTTTCCGGGAAAAAGAGTTCCAGGCTCGTCTGCAACACTTATTCCAAGATCACAACCAAAGCCCCGGCACTTTTTGGCATGGTTTACCGGGCAGGCAATTTTATCAGCACAAACAAATTCAAGTCTGTGCTCTACTACGCCAATATGCCTGCGGCACGCCGGCTTGCGGCTTATATCGAAAAAAACGGCTTTGATACCATTCTGATGCCGCATCTTTTTCCTGCGGAAACGCTCACTGCCGCCCGAAAGAACCTTGGCCTTTGCGTAAAATCCTATGCCATTGCTACGGATTATACCTGCATTCCCTTTTGGGAGGAAACCGAGCCGGACTATTTTTTCATTCCCCATGAGGATTTAAAGGAGGAGTTTATCTCAAAGGGCATTCCCAAAGAAAAGCTCATCGCGACGGGCATTCCTGTGGCCCAGCGCTTTACCGTGCGCCAGCCAAAGGCTGCCGCCCGCAAAAAGCTCGGCCTGCCCGATGCTGGCAAGCTTTTTCTCATCATGACGGGCAGCATGGGCTATGGAAATATCGAGGCGCTGATCTCGCAGCTTCTGGAACTCTGCGGCAGCAGCGATTCCATTGTCGTGTTGGGCGGAAACAACGAGGCTTTAAAAAGTGGGCTGCGGGAAAAATTCTATGGGCTTCCTGTGCTCATTTTAGATTATACAAACCGGGTTGACGAATATATGGATGCTTGCGATCTTCTCTTCACAAAACCCGGCGGCCTTACGAGCACAGAAGCCGCTGCTAAGCGCATCCCTCTTGTGCATACGGCGCCTATCCCGGGCTGTGAAAATAAGAACGCAGAATTCTTTGTTTCCCATGGCCTTTCCATCACCGGAGAAGATGCGAAGGAGCTCGCCCGCCGCGCCTATGCGCTTTGCGAAGATGACGCCGCTCTGGCCCGCATGCAGGCTGCCCAGGAACGGGAAATCAACCGCTTTGCCGCAGATGCCATCTGCGATTTTATTTTAAAGGAGGAACAGGTTCATGCCTAGAAATATTCTGCTTTACCTTTTATTTTCTCTATTTGGCTTTTTCCTTGGAAGCATCATGTTTTCCCTCATCCTTCCCCGGCATTTTAAAGGAGTAGATGTGCGCCAATTAAGCGACGATGGCAATCCTGGAACTGCCAATGCCGTTAAATACGGCGGTGTTGCCATCGGGATGCTCTGCCTTGCGGGGGATCTTCTAAAAGCCGCGCTGCCCGTCTATCTCGCCCGCAGATTCTGCGGCACGCAACACCTGCTTTTTGCGCTCGTCATGGCAAGCCCAGTGTTGGGCCACGCCTTCTCTCCCTTCCTTGGAGGGAAGGGCGGAAAGGCCATCGCGCCCGCCTTTGGTGCGCTGGTCGCTCTGCTTCCAGAGGACCATTCCTTTGCCGTTCTGGCAGCTTCCTTTGTGTTCTTTTCTCTGGTTGTTGTCATCGTTCCAAATCGCCTGAAGGCCATCGCGGCTTTTCTTGTCCTGCTTCTTTACAGCCTGCTGCTCAACCCCAATCAGGCTCCTGCCCTTGGCGGAATAGTGCTTTCGGCCATTGTAATCGCAAAACACTGGCGCCCTCTTCCCTCCGAAGAGGCAAGCGTGTCCCTTTTTGGCAGGCGGAAACGCGCGCAGCCCTGAGCACCATAGAAAGGAGAAATCATGTCAAACAGCAAACAACGAATAGAGGATTTGGCCGCATCTCTGGCGCCACAATTTGAGCAAATCAGCCATACCATCTTTTCCACTCCCGAGCTGGGGCTCCAGGAATATCGCTCAAGCAGATATCTCGCAGAGCTCATGCAGAGCTATGGGTTTTCCGTAAAATTCCCCTACTGCGGCCTTCCCACAGCATTCCGCGCCGAATACGGCACGCCGGAAGGCCCTCGCATCGCATTCTTAGCGGAATACGACGCTCTGCCCGGCTATGGAGAAGGGGGCGCGCCTGCCCATGCCTGCGGGCACAACTGGATTTCCGCAACAACCGCAGGTTCTGCCATCCTCCTTTCCCAACTTCAGCAGCAGCTAGGGTTTTCGGGCAGCATCGTACTCATCGGCACACCCGCAGAGGAAACTGTCGGCTCCAAGGTGGACCTTATCGCAGCCGGGGCATTTTCGGATATCGATATTGTATATCAGGCGCATCTTGGCGACCGCAACGATCTGACTGCTAATATTCAGGCGCTTGATTCCATCGAATATCGCTTCCAGGGCAAGGCCAGCCATGCCGCAGCCTCCCCTTTTTTAGGGGTTAACGCTCTAGACGCCGTGCAGCTCATGTTTGCAGGCATCAACGCGCTGCGCCAACAGCTCCGGCCGGAATATCGCGTTCATGGCATCATCACCCAGGGGGGAACGGCCACAAATATCATCCCCGATCAGGCTGCATGCCAGATAACCGCCCGCTGCCCCAAGCGGGAAGAGCTGGAAATTCTCACGGCGAAGATCATCAATATCGCAAAAGGCGCCGCTCTTATGACAGGTGCAGAGCTCTCCTACCATTTCTTTGAAAATCCCTTTGACAGCTATGCCCATGTGCCCCTTCTTGTTCAGCACACCAAACAGCATCTGGAGCGCTTTGGCTTCAGCCAGATTGTAGACGATGGCAGCAGCCCGGTCAGTGGAAGCACGGATATTGGAAATGTCAGCTACGCCTGCCCAACCCAGTATTTTGAAACGGCTTTTCCGACCTGCCCTCCCTCGCACATCCACGAACGGGAGATCTTGCAGCATGTGGATGCCGCGCCTGCCTACGAGAAGCTGCACGCCGTCATAAAGGGCTTTTCCTCTGCAGCGCTGGCCCTGTACCAGAATCCAACGCTCGTCGCCTCCATCAAGGCCTGGCATCGCGAGCATATCCAAAGGGCATAAGTCTTTGTTCCTTTTAGAGGGCGCGCCTCTTTCTCTGCTGCATTTTGCAGCCTGTAAACATCTCTGATCGGGTTTTTGTTTTTTGGGAGGCATTCATGTTCGATTATACGCAGTTTAATTCCAAAGTCATCGACCGTTGGGCCGAAGAGGGCTGGGAATGGGCAAGGCCCATCTCGCATCAGCAGTTTCAAAGGGCAAAGAAGGGGGATTGGCATGTTCTTCTCACGCCCACAAAGCCCGTCCCAAAGGAATGGTTTCCTTCTCTATGCGGCTGTCGGCTGCTCGGCCTTGCATCGGGCGGCGCCCAGCAGATGCCGATTTTTTCTGCGCTTGGGGCAGAATGCACGGTGCTCGATTATTCTAAAAAACAGCTGGAGAGCGAGCGCGCCTTTGCAGAGCAGGAAGGCTATTCCATCGAGCTTTTGCGCGCCGATATGACAAAACCCCTCCCCTTTGAGAGCGAATCCTTTGAGCTCATTTTCCACCCGGTCTCCAACTGCTATGTGCAGGAAGTGTTTCCCATCTGGAAGGAGTGCTTCCGTATTCTGCGCAAGGGGGGCGTTTTGCTTGCCGGAGTGGATAATGGCATCAACTTCATATTCGATGAAGAGCAAAAAGAGCTGAAATATGCCCTCCCCTACCATCCCCTTCAAAACCCGGAGCTTTTCCGGCAGTGTATGGAGCAGGGCGATGCCCTTCAGTTTTCCCATACAACAGAGGATCAGCTGCGCACCCTGCTTCAGGCGGGTTTCCAACTGGAAGATATTTACGAAGATACCAACGGCACAGGCCGGCTCCACGAATTCGGCGTCCCCACTTTTCTCGCCTTTCTGGCCAGAAAGCCATGGTAGCCCCTTTTCATTATTTTCATAAGTAAAAAGCCCGGCAGAAGCCGGGCCTTTTTACTGCTTTTTTAGAGCAGTGCATCCTTATAGTGGGCGCGCGATCCCCCGATAAACTTGGGGCGCACCCGGGCGCAAAGAATCGGCGCCTCCCCGATTTTCTTCACCGAAAGCCGCACGGGCACCGCAACTTTTTTAAGGTGCATTCCTATCAGCGTGCCCCCGATATCTATTCCCGCGTGAGCGGCAATTTCCTCCACCGCCACCGGATCTTGAAAATGCGCATAGGCCGCCGTCGCAAAAGAACCTCCGGCTTTAGGCTGAGGAACAACATTTACCTCCTCATAACCATACTTTTCCGCAGCAGTGCGCTCCAGGATAAGAGCGCGGTTCAGATGCTCACAGCACTGGGCAGCAAGGTAGACGCCCCGCGCCTGCGCGGCGCCGTATATGCCGAGGAAAACCGCCTCGCCAACCTCCAAAGAGGAATGGGTGCCAATCTTATCCCCGCAGATTTCACTGCTGGAGCACCCTACTACGAGAATTTGCCCCTCCTTCACATGCCCGGCTTCCAACAGTTCTTCCGCAGCCTGCCTTGCCTGTTCTTTCAACTCTTCATACATATCTATCGCCTCGCTTTTAAAAGTTCCACAAGAATCTGAGCAGAGCGGTCTGCCGCAAACTGCTCGAACTGTTCCACAGAAGCGCTGGCCTGTTCATCGGCCAAGTCGGAAATGGAGCGCACCAACACAAAGGGTACCTGATTTTGTACCGCAGTCTGGGCGATCGCACCGCCTTCCATCTCCACAGCCAGGCAGGAAAAATCCTCTCTCAGGCGCCTGCCCAGCTCCGCATCAGAGGCAAAGCGATCCCCCGTAGCGATGCCGCCCTCATGGATATGCCCAGCCGGCATCACCTTCTCGGCCGCTTTCAAAAATTCCTTTTTCAGCTTCTCATCCGCCATATACCTGGTTGGGCGATCTTCCTCTTCGCCATCCATATAGCCTGGCGCATAGCCCAAGGCGCTCATATCAAAATCATACTGCACGGCAAAACTGCCCACGACAATATCCCCAACGCAAAGGCCCTTTCCAACACCGCCGGCAATTCCCGTGTTCACCAGGCCGCTTACGCCAAAGCGGTCGATCATCACCTGCGCGCCGATGGCAGCGGCCACTTTGCCAATGCCGCTTTCCATGAGCACGATATCCTGCCCCTCGATTTTGCCAAGGTAGAAGGCCATTCTGCCATAGTTTTTCTGCTGCACTTCCTGCATTTTTCCCAAGAGAAGGCGAATTTCACTTTCCATTGCGCCAATAATCCCTAACATACTGTTCTCCTTTCTCTTTTGGCAAAAGGCCTTTTGCGCCACGCTTCTCCCTGCGCTCCTTTTTCAAAAGGCCAGCCTTTCCTTTATTATAGCACGCTTTTTTGCAGATGGCGCAAAGGCCCCCACTTTCTCCTATAAAAACAGCTCAGTGGAAAGGTATCTATCCCCGGAATCCGGCAAAAGCACAACGATCCTCTTCCCAGTGTTTTCCGGGCGCTCTGCCAGCAGCTTCGCAGCATGCAGCGCGGCGCCCGAGGAAATGCCCACCAGAAAACCTTCCATTCTGGCTAGCTGCCGCGCGGCGCAGAAAGCATCCTGCGCATCGATTTGTAGGATTTCATCCACAACATCCCTTTCCAGGATTTTAGGCACGAACCCGGCTCCAATTCCCTGAATTTTATGCGGCCCTGCAGGCTTTCCGGATAGAACGGCGGAATCCGAAGGCTCCACACCCACAACACGGATGGCAGGATCCTTCTGCTTTAGAAATGCCCCCGTCCCGCTGATCGTTCCGCCCGTCCCAATTCCTGCGACAAACAAATCCACCCGGCCCTCTGCCGCTTCCCAGATTTCCGGACCCGTTGTCTGCATATGCGCTCTTGGGTTCGCCGGATTTTCAAACTGCCCCGGCAAAAAGCTTCCCGGATTTTGCCGGCAAAGCTCTTCAGCCTTTGCAATAGCGCCAGCCATCCCCTGAGCACCAGGCGTCAGGACCACCTGCGCGCCGTAGGCCTTTAAAAGTTTCTGCCTTTCCTGGCTCATGGTATCGGGCATGGTAAAAACCGCGCGGTATCCTTTCGAGGCTGCAACTGCTGCCAGCCCTATGCCGGTATTTCCGCTGGTCGGCTCAATAATCAATGCCCCGGGGGCAAGCCTTCCCTGTGCTTCCGCCTCTTCGATCATCCCAAGCGCGACGCGATCTTTTACACTGCCCGCAGGGTTCAGCGCCTCCAGTTTTACCAGGATTTCCGCATTCAGCCCATTCTCTTTCTGATAGCGTTCCACGCGAACCAACGGCGTATTTCCTATCAGCTCCCAAAACCCATGATAAATTTTGTGCATATTGCCTCTCCTTCTCATGGCGCATCTGCCGCGCCTTCCTGCCTTTTATGGTAGGTTTTGGTGCCCGGTTTGTCAATGGGCGCAAGATGTCGTTTGACGAAACAGGAGAAAAGCAATACAATAAAGGCATCAACTATTACCCAAATTGAATCCTTATATGAAATGGAGTGTTCCCCATGCAGTATGATTTCGACACTGTGCAGAATCGCTTTGGCACAGGCAGTGAAAAGTATGATTTTATCCTGGAAAACGGGCATCGGGAAGATGTGCTTCCCATGTGGGTCGCCGATATGGATTTTCAGACAGCGCCCGAAGTGATCGCTGCGCTGCATGCCTGCGTTGCCCACGGCATTTTTGGCTACACCTCTACCAAGCGGGATTATTTTGATGCCGTCGCAGCCTGGCAGAAAAAGTATTTCGGCTGGGAAATTCAGGAAGAGTGGCTGGTAAAGACGCCTGGTGTGGTCAACGCCATCGCGACGGCCGTGCGCACATATACCCAAACAGGCGATGCTGTTCTCGTCATGCGTCCGGTCTACTATCCCTTTTCGATTTCCATTGAAACCAATCACCGCAGGTTGATTAACAGCCCCCTCGTTTTAAAAGACGGGAAATATCACATAGATTTTGAAGATTTTGAGCGCAAAATTGTAGAAAATGATGTGAAGATGCTGATCTTCTGCAGCCCACATAATCCAGTCGGCCGAGTCTGGACGCGCGAAGAACTGTTGCAGGTGGGCGATATTGCAAACAGGCACCAGGTGATTGTAATCTCGGATGAAATCCATGCGGATTTTACTTTCCCGGGGCATACGCACACACCATTGTGCAGCCTAAAAAAGGAGTATGAGCAAAACACCATCACCTGCACCTCTCCAAGCAAATCCTTTAATCTGGCCGGGCTTGCAACTTCCAATATTCTGATTCCAAACCCGCTGCTGCGCGAAAAATTCCAGCAGGAGCAGAAAAGTGCCGCTATTTCAGGGGCAAATCAGATGGGTCTGGCAGCCTGCAAAGCCGCCTATACAAAGGGCGCGGAATGGCTCTGCCAGCTCAAAAAGTATCTTTATGAAAACTTGGAGTTTGCACGCGAAGCTCTTAAG
>USII01000046.1 GCA_900554725.1 uncultured Eubacteriales bacterium | reverse complement strand
GCTGCCGGCAAATTTTTTAGGGAAAAGCGCATAAGTCGCCTTTTTTACTTGAGCGATAAACTTTTCCTTGGAGGCGAGCAGATATGCGGAAACCACAAAGGCGAGCAGCGCATCGCTGATGCCGGAAAGGGCAGACATCGTGATCTTAAAGCCGATGTTGGCAATTTCGGGCGCGATGGTTTTGGCATACTCCATGGCTGAATCGATCATGGCATAGAGGGAATCCATATCGCCCACATAGTTCTCCAGGTGGTATTTTTCGATAAAGTTGCGAAAAGCAGTATCCAGATCCCGCAAGTATCCGGGAAGGTTTTGGGCGAAGGCTGAAATACTGCTGGAAAGCTCTGGAATGATGATAAAAAATAGGCCGATGAACAGCACAAGCACAATGAGATAGACTGCAGTAATGGCCAGTGTACGGGCTAGCATAGAGCGATCTTTTTTCTTATTTTTAAAGCGAAATACTTTTTGCTCGAAAAAGCGAACGGGCTTGTTAAACATATATGCCAGCGCGAACCCCCATAGGAATGGGTTTAGAATAAAGAGAAACTGGCGGAGTGTGGAAAATACATCGCCAATATTAAAAATAACCGCGCAAAACAGAATGCAGGCGCCTACTGCCAATATGGCATAGGCTGTTATCGTGGTATATTTTTTGTTCCAATCAATTTTCATAGGGCGCCTCTTCTTCTTTTTTATCATTATTCCCATAAATTGCCGGATTATGAGAAAAAAGGCGCTGTTTTTACCGGAAAAAAGGAATGACACAAAATAAAAAAAACCCCGCAGCGCGGGGCTCTTTTTCTACGGCTTGGTTGGCTCACTTTGCGGGGGCGCTTGCAGGACAAGGCCGCGAGCAAGGAATTTCTTTGTGGATTTTAAAAGCGCGAAGATCAGCGCCGAATGCACAGGAATCAGCAAAAAGGCGCTGATTGAGCGAAACCAAGCGACGCTGCTCGGCATGCCCATCATGATGAGGATGAGCGTATTGAAACAAAAAGAGCATACAAGCTGCGCGGTTGCCACAGAAAGCAGCGTTTTCCAAAAAGTATGGCGGTGCTGTTTTAGGAAAAACAGCGCAGGCAGAATGCCCATAAGCGCATTAGTAAGCGTAAATAGGGGCATATAGGCTCCCATTGGGCGGATAATGGTACACAAAATATCCGTAAGAGCCCCGACAATAGCACCGTAAACCGGCCCTAGGGCGATGCCCGCATACATGACGATGCTGGCAGAAAAATTGATATCTTTGATAAGCCCGCCAAACATGGAAACCGGGATGCTTAAAAATGATTTCAGCACCACGGCCAGGGCGGTCAAAAGCGCACCAAAGACAAGCCTTCTGATTCGAACTCTCTGCAAAATAAAAACACCTCCTTTTATTTAGAATGGCAAGCATGCCAACAAAAAGAAGTGCTTTATCCTTCTCTTCATTTACGGCAGCGGACGCGAGGCTGTACCGCGGGTTTCCCCTTTCGTTCCCGAGCGACATCCCATCCCGAGACACTTTTTGGCTTACACCAGGACGCACAATCCTCTACTCTGCACATTCTACATAAAATATAACATACTTCCGGGCGCGGCGCAATAGAATACCCTGGATTTGCCGCTAATATATTGAAATAGATGCAGACCGCCCTGCCGGCAGGAAACGGAGGTGGAAATCATGGCAACGCTGAGCCATATTGTAACCAAATACGATACTTTGGAACGCCTGAGCCAGATATACCGGGTGCCTATTTGCATGATACTGCGGGCAAACCAGGGGCAAAGGGGGCTGCTGCGGCCAGGAAGGCGCATTCTCATTCCCTTCCCCAACTACTGCCTTGATCAGGCACGGCATCGGGAGGGAATTTTTGAAAAAAAGCGCTATGTCGTGCAGCGGGGAGATACGCTTTATGGAATCTCCAAAAAATTTGGCACGACAATGCAGAAAGTATTGCAGGAAAACGGGCTTTCCCGACCGGAAGAGCTGAAGATTGGAAGGGAAATTACGGTCTCTTGTCCGGGGGAAGGTTTTGTAGTATACTCATTAAAATCGACGGATACGCTGGAAGATGTTGCGCTGAAATTTGGCGTGAGCGAGCAGGCGCTTTGGCGCTATAACGAGATCGCTTGTGGCGCGTATCCGGGCATGCAGCTTATCATACCGTTGGGGGAAAAATGAAGCGGGTTGTTCTTGTTGGCATAAACGCCAAATACACCCATACAAATCTTGCCATTCGCTCTTTGGCCAAGTATGCGGGGCGCCCGCAAGTGCAGCTTGTGGAATATAGCATCAACCAGCCATTGGAGCAGGTAGCACAGGATCTGGCAGAGCAAAAGGCGCATATCTATGGGTTTTCCACCTATATTTGGAATATCTCCTATATTCGGGCTCTGGCAGAGAAAATGCCGGGAAAGGTGCTGCTAGGAGGGCCGGAAGCTTCCTCCTCCCCAGAAGAATGCCTTCTTTTTTCAGACTATGTGATCCGGGGCGAAGGGGAGGAGGCTTTTCGCATTTTTATGGACAAGCTGGAGGCTGGGGAAGATGTGCTGGAAACGCCGTCACTCTGTTACCGAAGCCAATCGGGCGCTTTTGTGGAAAATCCGCCTGCACCTGCTGTGGATTTGGCAAAACTGCCTCAGCCCTATGAGCAGCCGGAACACCTGGGTGGAAAGATTATTTATTATGAATCTTCCAGAGGGTGCCCCTTTGCCTGTGCATACTGCCTTTCTTCGCTTTCCGGCGGCGTGCGTTTTGCGCCTGTCGAAAAGGTGAAGAAAGATCTGGATGTGTTTATCGCAGCGGGTGTTGGAAAAGTGAAATTTGTGGATCGAACTTTCAACGCCGATAGGAGAAGGGCGCAGGAGATTTTCCGGTATGTCATGGAGCGCGGAGGAAAGACGGATTTTCACTTTGAAATAGAGGCAGACCTGCTGGACGAAGCCACCTGCAAGCTGTTAAGCAAAGCTCGCCCAGGGCAGATACAGCTGGAAATTGGCGTGCAGTCCACCCATTTACCCACCCTTCAGGCTGTTTGCCGCGCTCAGGATTTTTCTTATACTGCCAAGATGGTGCGGGCGTTGGCGGCGGGAAAAAACCTGCATCTTCACCTGGATCTCATTGCCGGGCTGCCCCTGGAGGGGATGAAGGAGTTCTGCCGTTCGATAGACGATGTGATGCAGCTTGGGGCAGAAAAGGTGCAGCTGGGGTTTTTAAAGGTGCTGAAAGGTTCTAAAATGCGGGAGCTGGCAGGGAAATACGGCATCTGCTTTTCAAAAAATCCCCCTTACGAGGTGAGAAGTACAGCGCATCTTTCTGCGGCAGAACTGCAAGCGCTGCACCAGGTGGAGTATCTGCTGGAGCGGACATATAATGCCGGCCTGTTCCGGCAAGTAGTACAGTATTTTGGGGGCAGGATAGGGTATGCCCGCTTTTATCTTGAACTTCGGGAGCAGTTTGAGCGGGAGGGCGCTGCCCTTTTAGGGCTTACTGAGCTTCAGCTGGCCCAGGCGTTGCTGCGCTTTTGCAGGGAGCGGCAGGATGCAGTGGCAGAGCAGGTGCTTTTGCTGGATCTGCTGCTAAAAAAGCGGAGGCCGCGCCTCCCGGCAGAGTTGGAACAAAAACGCGAATGGAAGCGGGCCTTCTACCGCAGCTTCCCCGATGGCCAGCTTCAAAGCCTTCCGCGCGCAAAGCGCCCCTGGCATTTTTCCAGGCTGGAGGAATTTAGTTTTGATGTATGCGCTTATCTGAGGAGCGGGGCCTTACAGGGGCAGCCCGGGCGGTATTTGTTTGACTATACGGCAAATCGGGTGCGCAACTTGCAGACGGGAGAGCAAATGAGTTTTTGGAGCGCATTTCCCCTCCCGCCAGCAGGTTAGAAACAGCCGGCTCATGCCGTAAAAAAATTTTTTTAAAATGTGTGTATAAAAACGGGAGACCTGGCAAGAATATAGGCATACAGCGAAACGCTGTATCAAAAGTTTCCCGTTTCATTTTTCCTCTATTTTAAAGCCATGCAGGGCAGTATTGCCCTGCATGGTCTTTTTATGCTTGTCTGCAAATAAAAATGCCCGAAGGCTCTTTTTGGCCTTCGGGCACTGATAGGAGTGCTCTTTTTAACGGCGCCCTTTCTTGCCAAGGGCAAACTGCACGATAAGCCCGGAAAGCAGGAAGGCCGCCATCGCGATGATGAGCGTGGATTGGTAGGCCTGAAAAAAAGCGGAAATTTGCCCGCCCAGCGCGGCGAGTGTCCCGCGGGAAAATACCCATTTGAAGTTCATGATGGTGTAGCCGCCATAGAGCACAAGCCCAATGGCTCCGGTAAACGCTGTGGAGAGGACGATGAATACCCGTCGGTATGCCAGCGTGAGAAAGCCTGCACAGATTGCCAGCACGACGGTGATGATCGTGGGCAGAGTATCATCTACCGGCACGCCCACAAGCGTCAGAATCATGATGGCAAAGCAGATGCCAAACGCTGTGCCCGTGAGGAAGATGCCGAAGTTATAGATAAAATAGGAAAGCCCGCCAAGAAGCAGCCCGACAATGAGCGCAATGATGATGGCGGTAGTTTGGGATAAGGAGGCATATTCCATAAGAAGAGAATAGGTATAGTATCCGCCGAACAGCACGCCCATGCAGGTAAACAACAGGCGAATATGCCGGTAACCGAAAAAGCAGAGGGTGACGCACAGCGCAACGACCAGCAGCAAAAATGCGAGCAGTAAGATTCCAGACATGGAGCCTCCTAAAGTTCCAAAAATTTTCATTTCTGATTATAGAGCAATTCGTTTTCCCTGTCAAAAGCCTCATATGTTGTGCGCGCCTGGGCATACTAGAGCCATGGAAAATAAAAGAAAGTTGAAAAAAGGATGGAAGCAAAATAAGTGGGTGCGCGGGGCATTTGGGCTTGCGATTGGGGTAGTGAACGGCTTTTTTGGCTCTGCGGGAGGCATTTTTGCTGTGCAGACCATGCAGAAAATGGGCCTGGAGGAAAAGAAGAGCCATGCGACTTCCATTTTGGCCATTCTGCCCATGTCCATCGCCAGTGGCATTATCTATTTTCTGGGAGGGCATATCGCCTTTGATGGCAGGACATGGATGCTGCTGGGCGGCGCATGCGCAGGCGGGCTCATTGGCGCACTGCTGCTTGGGAAGCTGAAGGGCGCTCTGGTAGACGCTATCTTTACGCTGCTCATCCTGGCTTCGGGAGTGAGGATGTTATTTTAATGTGGTTTTTAATTTCCGGAATATTGTTTGGGATCATAGCCGGCATGGGCATGGGAGGAGGGATTATCCTGATTCCCGTTCTGACAATTCTGCTCGGGGTGGACCAGCAGGGTGCACAGGGGTTAAACCTGCTGTGCTTTCTGCCTATGGCAGGCTTCGCGCTGTTTTCCCATATCAAAAATAAGCGCGTGGATTTTTCCTGGGCCATTGCCCTTGGAATCGGCGGGCTGGCGGGATCGCTGTTGGGCGCTTATCTTGCCGGGCTGATGAAAAACGAGATCCTCGGAAAAATCTTTGGCGGGCTGCTCATTTTGCTGGGCGGCTGGCGCGCCTTTGAGCAGATTCGAAAGGCCATTCAAAAGAAAAAAGGAGCACAGGAGAAGTAAAAAGAAAAAGAAAAGAGTTTTCGCATGCGCCGGGCGCAGCATTTGTGCTGCGCTCTTCTTATTCTTCCCGTATTTTTTTCAGCAGCTCATAGGTTTGATGCACAGGCAGCCCCATGACATTGAAATAGCAGCCGCTAATCGCGCGGATATGCTTTGCGGCGCCTCCCTGTATGCCATAGGCGCCCGCCTTATCCTTGTATTCTCCCGTATCCAGGTACGCCTCTATTTCCTGGCTGTTCATAGCAGCAAAGGTGACGAGCGTCTGCTCCGCGAGGCGAAGGGATTTGCCGTTTGTTGTGCAGAGCAGAAAAACGCCGGTATAGACGGCGTGCGTGCGGCCGGAAAGCGCCAAAAGCATTTGGCGGGCATCTTGCCGGTCTTTGGGTTTGCCGAGAATCTGACCATCCAACACGACGACGGTATCCGCCCCGATGATAAGTGCATCGGCCTTTCCCTCTGCCACCTTTCGGGCCTTTCTTTCAGCCAGAAGCTGCACCAGCATGGCAGGTTCGCAGGGGTCGATATGCTCATCTGCATTGCTGGGCTGTACGATAAAAGGCTCTTCCAGCACCAATTTTAATAGCTCCTGCCTGCGCGGCGAGGCGGAAGCCAGAATATACTGCATTTGTTTTCCTCCAATTCTGCATTTTCTTTCCATTATCCTCCAAGCCGGGCGGCTTGTCCAGCGCAAATGCTGCAGGTACCCATATGGAATTGACAAAGGGGGAGGGCGCGCAAAGCGGAATTTTTTGCCGAATACCGCCTCTGTGCCAGCGCATATATATGCGTATAGAAAAAGTATAGAAACTCCAAGATCTGGAAAAGATAAATACAGATTTTTGCAGGAGGAAAATTATGAGCAGTCTATTTAAACAGGCCCTTGGCGTGGACTTTGGAACGATGAATCTTTCTATCAGCGATGGGCGCAAAGGCACAGTACTAAGAGAACCTTCCGTGGCGGCGCTCCATCCGGTCTCGGGAGAGCTTCTGGCTGTGGGCGAAGCTGCCAGCGCGCTCATCCGCCAGGCGCCCGGAAAGGCAATGGCCCTGCACCCTGTAAACAGCGGCTGCATTTTGGATTATCATGTGGCCAGGCGCATGCTCAAATACTTTTTAAAGCGCATGCGGGAGGGAAACCCCATGGCATACAGTGTCAAAGTGGTTATGTGTGCGCGGCCGGGCATGGGCAGTAGCGAAAAGCTGGCGATGGAGGAGGCTGCGCGTTATGCTGGGGCGCGAGAGGTTTCGCTTATTGAAGAGCCCATTGCAGCAGGCATTGGAGCGGGCATCCATGTATTTGAGCCAAGGGGTCGCATGATTGTGGAGCTGGGCGCCGGGGAAGGGAGCGCTTCGGTGATTTCTCTGGGCGGTGTGGTGGAATTCGAAAAGATAGGGACGGGTGGGAGCTTTATGAATAGAAGCATTGCCCAGTATTTGCTTTCCGCCTATGGCGTGCATGTGGGGGAGACTGCGGCAGAAGCCATCAAGCTCACCTATCACACGCAGGAAGGAGAGATGACGGCTCTTGGTCGCGGAGAAAAGAGTGGGCTTCCAGAGGAAATCCACTTCCGCCCAAAAGAGATAGAACAGGCGCTGTTGCCTGTGCGGGAGAATATTTTACAGTGTGTCATTGCTCTATTTAAAAAGACTCCGCCCGAGTTGGTCTCGGATATTAGCGAAGAGGGAATTCTGTTGCTTGGCGGCGCAGCGCTGTTGCCCGGGCTGGCAGAATATCTGGAAAAAAGCACTGGCGTCAGGACGCAAATCGCAAAGCATCCCTTTTCTGCGCCTTGCAAAGGTGCGGCCTTCGCGGGGCAGATGGGCAATTGTTAACAAATTTCGACGAACCTTTTAAAAGGAAACGCACCTGTGGTATAATGAATGCTATCTAAGGCGCGCTTCCTTTTTTGTGCGCAGGATTAAAGGAGAAGCACATGGGGTTTTGGAAAAACCGACCGTTGATTATAGCAGTTATCTGCAGCATTTTGTTGTTTGTGCTGCTGCTCTCCACTTCTGGCAGCACGCAGAGCAGCGGGGCTGGCAGCGCGATGAGCCGCCTGCTTGTGCCGGTGCAGCGCTTTTTATAC
>USII01000045.1 GCA_900554725.1 uncultured Eubacteriales bacterium | reverse complement strand
AACCAAACGGGCCCCTACAGAAAAGGAGATGCAAGACCTTCTGTTCACCTGGAAGATTGTCAAGCATGTCAAATCCAACGCCATTGCCATTGGAAAGGATCGCTGCTCTTTGGGAATTGGCCCAGGGCAGGTGAACCGCATCTGGGCGACTATCTCCGCCATCGAGCGAAGCGGCGAGGCAGTAAAGGGAGCGGTGCTGGCTTCAGATGCATTCTTCCCGTTCTCAGACTGCGTTGAGGAGGCGGCTAAGGCGGGCATTACCGCTATTATTCAGCCGGGCGGCTCGATTCGGGATCAGGAATCGATAGACCTGGCAAATGAAAAGGGAATTGCCATGGTCTTTACAGGCATGAGGCATTTTAAACACTAAAATAGTCAGAAAAAGCGGAGCGCGGCAATTTTGCCGGGCTCCCTTGCTGCCTTTTGGAATAGACCTGCGGCAGCGGACATTTTTCCCGCTTTGCTTTGGCGCATTTTGGCGGGCTGTATTTTACAAGCATAAAAGGAGAGAGAGAATGAAAATACTGGTAGTTGGCGGAGGCGGAAGAGAGCATACGATTCTCTGGAAGTTGGCGCAAAGCCCAAGGAAGCCCAAGCTGTACTGCGCGCCGGGGAACGGCGGAATTTCCAAGATCGCCCAATGCGTGAATATTGGGGCGACAGAGATAGAAAAGATGGTAGAGTTTGCCAAAAAAGAGGCAATGGATCTTGTCGTAGTTGCGCCGGACGATCCGCTGGCAATGGGAATGGTGGATGCCCTGGAAGCGGCGGGTATTCGCGCCTTTGGCCCAAATCGAGCGGCGGCTATCATAGAGGCAAGCAAAGCTTTCTCCAAGGAGCTTATGAAAAAATACGGCATCCCTACTGCCGATTACGCCACCTTTTCAGATGCAGAAGAGGCGCTCAGATATGTGCAGACGGCCGAAATTCCACTGGTGGTGAAGGCGAGCGGCCTGGCGCTGGGCAAGGGTGTGCTCATCTGCAAAACCAGGCAGCAGGCGAAGGACGCTGTTCGCCAGATCATGGTGGATAAGGCCTTTGGGGCGGCCGGGGAAACCGTGGTGATTGAGGAATTTTTAGAAGGGCCGGAAATTTCTGTGCTTACTTTTACGGATTCCCATACAATTCTGCCTATGGCAAGCGCTCAGGATCATAAGCGCGCGCGGGATAACGATGAAGGGCTGAATACAGGCGGCATGGGAACCTTCTCGCCTTCTAAGCAGTATACGCCAAAAGTGCAGGAGCAGGTGGAACGGGAGATCATTTTCCCGACTCTAGATGCCCTCAACGCCGAAGGGCGCCCTTTTAAGGGCGTGATCTTCTTTGGCCTTATGCTTACACAAAAGGGGCCAAAGCTTCTTGAATATAACGCCCGGTTTGGCGATCCGGAGGCACAGAGCGTGTTGTTCCGCATGAAGAACGACCTGCTGGAAATTTTTGAAGCGGTTATCGATGAGCGCCTCCAAGAAATTCAACTGGAGTTTGAAGAGGGAGCGGCTGTATGTGTGGTCATGGCCTCTGGCGGATACCCGGAGCACTATGAAAAGGGCAAGGAAATTACCGGGCTGGAGGATGTCAGCCCTGAGGTGATGGTTTTCCATGCAGGCACCAAGATGGAAAATGGAAAGTTCTATACTTCCGGCGGGCGCGTTTTGGGTGTTGTGGCAAAGGGAGAGGATATCCAGGCCGCGCGCAAAATTGCCTATGAGAATGTGGAGAAAATTCACTTTGAAGGCGCGCAGTACCGCAAGGATATTGGAATTAAAAAATAAGGCAGCGAAGGCAAGAGACTCAAAGAGGGAAGGAATCGTGCATGGCCTACTGCCGATGGCGTATGCTGGAAATTAAGGAATAAAAGGAGAGCTGGAGAGCATGAATTTACCTTCAGAATATATTTGGGACTACCAGATCTGCACTTATGATGTCGGGCCGAACAGCCAGCTGCGGCTATCGAACCTGTTGCGCTTGCAGCAGGAAGCAGGAGAGCGGCATTTGGCTGAGGGGCAGCTGGCTTACCAGAATTTGGCCAAGATGGGCATGGCGTTTCTGGTTGTGCGGGCAAACCTGCAAATTGAGCGCCTTCCCAGAACTGGAGAAAAGGTAAAGGTATGCACCTGGCACAGAGGCGAACAGGGCGCTGCGTTTTATCGCTGCTTCCAGATTTTGTCGGAACAGGGCGAGAAACTGGTAGATAGCGTTACCGCCTATGCCCTTGTGGATCCGGGTACCAAGCGGCTGCTGCGCCCAAAGGTGTTTTTACAGCTGGGCATTCAATCCCAGGAGGATAAGACAGGAGATTGCCCGGATCCGGAGCGCCTGAAATTGCCAGAAAATCTGGAGTCCGCAGGCGTATGGAAAGTGCGCATTTCGGATACGGATTGGAACCATCACTTGAACAACGCCGCCTATCTGGATATCCTCTGGGATTTCCTTCCAGAAGGAGTGGAGATTGAGAATTTAGGGCTTATCACAGTTTGTTTTCTTTCCCAGGCGCTGCCGGGGGATGAGATCTCTGTTTTCCGCTCCATAGAGAACGGCGAGCTCTATATGCGGGGCGTGCACGGCAGGGGCCCATGCTTTGAGATAAAAGTGAAATTGAAACCGCACTCCTAATACTCCTAATATATAAGGGGCCTGCAAATTTCGTTTGCAGGCCCCTTGTGATTTGAAAAAAGGCGCAAAAAGAAGAGGAGTTAAAGGAAAAAGGGAGAACTATTAAAAGAGCCTGTTTGCACCTTTGCAAAAACGCTCTCAAAAAAAGCGAGGCGCTATTCATGAGAGGAATGCAGCGTAATCTTTCTCCCCTGGACAGAGAGAATGCCTTCTTTTTTTAATCGGCTCATCTCCCGGGTCATGGCGCTGCGATCCGCGC
The DNA here is from genome assembly GCA_900554725.1 of uncultured Eubacteriales bacterium. Classification (GTDB taxonomy): domain Bacteria; phylum Bacillota; class Clostridia; order Christensenellales; family Christensenellaceae; genus QANA01. The sequence goes on along the minus strand of USII01000045.1, from coordinate 4,855 downwards.
AGATGTATTCGGCAAGCGCGCTCATGGAGAGTGGGAGAGAAAAAGTATCGCTTGCCTGCCGATGGGAACAAAGTGCAAAGTAGTGGAGCAGCTTTTCGCGGATGGAGCGGCAGCTCAGGATTTCCACTCGCTGGCTGAGCAGCAGCGTTTTCTGAGAGATGAGCTGCAGCATATTCTGTACAAGGATGCTGTGGTGTGTGCATGCCTTGGGGCAGCGCTTGACAATATGCTCATAATCGATAAAACGCACGCTGCAAGGCTGTATGCAGACGACCAAAATATCCTCTTGTTCTGCCCCTGAAAAGGCGAGTACTTCGCCAAATAATCCGCCTTCCTCCAGGTGGTCCAAAACTGTGTGGCCTCCGTTGCTGTTGAGGCGCAGGATGGCGGCCTTTCCGCTCTGGAGGATACCCACTGTGCGTTTTTTTTCGCGAAAAGCGCCGATGGTTTCTCCTGCGGCATAGGTTCTTTCGTAAGTTTCAAAGCAGTGCAGCATGGCACGATATTCGCTTTCGGAAATGCCGGCGAAAAGCGCGGATTTGGATAAATTCATAAAAACTCCTGAATTGTTGCGGATGCAACAGAAATATTTCTGGATCTATGGTATCGTAAAGAGAAAGAAAAGTAAAGAAGACCGGAAATAAATACAGGGGGGTTGGATATGATAAAGGTAACTGCGGTAGGGGAAAACTTGGAACAGCAGGAAATAGAGGCATATATCGCCTATGTGCAGAAAAAGCTAGGCGGCCGCACGCTTAAAACGCTGGATATTGTTGCAGATGGAGAGGAAGTAGAGCTTCACTATACTTATGCATACCGCCCGGTTGAGCGTATCCGGCGGATTACCGGCTATCTGGTTGGAACGATGGAACGCTGGAACGATGCAAAGGCTGCGGAAGAGCGGGATAGAGTAAAGCACAGCATTGGCTGAATAAAGATAAGGAGCATAAGAAAATGAAAAAGTATGTTTGCAGTATTTGTGGCTATGTCTACGATGAGGCAAAGGGCGATCCGGATAATGGCATTGCGCCTGGCACCAAATGGGAAGATCTTCCTGATGATTTCGTCTGCCCCCTTTGTGGCGCAGATAAGGATGTTTTCGAGGAGGAATAGAAAAAAGGGCTTCGGCCCTTTTTTCCTGTAGGAAAGGAGAATTTTTATGGCAGCAGTAAAAGTGACGGATTCTATCTACTCTGTGGGCATTCTAAACCCCATCATGCGCATATTTGATGTCGTCATGCGCACAGATTATGGGACAACCTATAATTCCTATGTGGTAAAGGGGGAGAGCAAAGTCGCCCTTATTGAGACCTGCCACAAAACATATTTTGAACAGTATTGCCAGAATATCAGCGAGGCTGTTTCACCGGAGGATATTGATTATATCATACTCAATCACTGCGAGCCGGATCACAGCGGCGCTCTGGCCGAGCTTTTGCGCGTCTGCACAAAGGCGGAGATCTATGTCAGCAGGGCGGGCGCCATCTATTTAAAGAACATCACAAACCGGCAGGATCTGAAAATCCATGCGGTAAAAGATGGGGAAACGCTGGATTTGGGCGGAAGAGAGCTGAAATTTATCAGCGCCCCTTTCCTGCACTGGCCGGATTCCATGTTTACCTGGGATGAGCAGAGCAAAACCCTCTTTTCCTGCGATATGTTCGGCTCCCACTACTGCGAGCCGCATACATTTGACTATAACATCGTCTATCCGGAAAAATACCAGTATGCGCTCAAAGGCTATTATGATGCGATTTTTGGGCCATTTAAGCCCTATGTCCTTCAGGGGATGGAAAAAATTGCAGAGTTGGAAATCGAGCGCATTTGCACAAGCCATGGGCCTATTCTCACAAAGGGCTGCATGATGCAAAATGTCATGGAGCAATATCGCAGCTGGAGCCAACCGGCCAAAAAAGAAAAGAAGAGCGTTCCCGTTTTCTATTGCTCTGCATACGGCAATACGGGCAAGCTGGCCCAGGCCATTGCGGAGGGCGTGCGGGAAGCGCTGCCCGAAGCGGATTGCCAGGTCTATGATGTAAACGACTATGATATGGGCATGCTTCAGGGGCTGCTCAATGCATCGGATGCCTTTGCAATTGGCTCGCCTACCATCAATCAGGATGCCGTGGCCCCCATTTGGAATCTGCTCTCGCATGTGGATGCCATTGGAAATAAAAAGCGCCCGGCGCTGGTGTTTGGTTCCTATGGATGGAGCGGCGAAGCAGTGCCCAACATTTCTGCCCGGCTGACAGGCCTGAAATCCAGCGTGTTTGGAGAAGGAATGAAGGTGACATTTGTTCCTTCCAAGGAGGATTTGGAGAAGGCGAAAGAGCTGGGGAAGGCCTTTGCAGAAAGCCTGTAAAGGGTAAGCATTTGCCCGCCCTTTCCTGGAGAAGGATTGAGCAAGGGGTGTAAAACCACAAAAAAGCCATGCAGCAGTTTAAAAGCTGCGATGCAGGGCATGAAAAAATGTAATAAAAAAGCAGCTTGCAGGCGAAATTCTGGCAGGCTGCTTTTTTGTGATTTAAAAAATCAGGAATTTCTTCTGATATATTCCTCTGCGATTTGTACAGCGTTGGTGGCGGCGCCTTTTCGGATGTTGTCGGCAACGACCCAGATGTTCAGACCATTTTCCACGGAATCATCCCTTCGAATGCGGCCGACATACACTTCATCGTGATCTTCGCAGTCCAGCGCCATGGGGTATTTCAGGTTTTTGGGATCATCTACGACAACGATGCCCTTTCCATGGGCCAGTACATCTCTCAGCTCGGAAAGGTCATACGGGCTTGCCAGTTCCACATTGATGCTCTCACTGTGGCCATAATAGACGGGAACGCGCACCGTTGTCGCCGTAATGCGCAGGCTGTCATCCCCAAGGATTTTGCGCGTTTCATTGACCATTTTCATCTCTTCCTTGGTATAGCCGTTATCCAGGAAAACATCGATATGGGGAATGCAGTTGCCAAAGATGGGATAGGGAAACTTCTTTGGGGGTTCTGCGTGAATTCCGTTTTTCAGATCTTCATATCCGCCGAGGCCAGCGCCGGAAACAGCCTGGTAGGTAGAATAGACGATGCGGCGAATGCCATACTTATCATATAGCGGCTTAAGGGCGACAACTGCCTGAATGGTGGAACAGTTGGGGTTTGCGATGATGCCCTTATGCTTATCAATGTCCTGGGGGTTTACTTCAGGCACAACCAGGGGAACATTTGGGTCCATCCGCCATTGGCTGCTGTTATCGATAACAACGGCACCTTCCTCGGCGAAAAGGGGAGCAAATGTCTTGCTTGTGCCCGCACCGGCCGAAAAGAGAGCAATATCAATATTTTTGCCTTTAATGCTATCCGGCGTCAGCTCGATAATCTCGTATTCCTTTCCCATAAAGGAAACTTTCTTGCCCGCGCTTTTTGCGGATGCGAACAGGAAATACTCGTTCACGGGAAAGCGGCGCTCCTCCAGAACTTGCAGGAATTTTCTTCCCACCATGCCCGTCGCGCCAACCACAGCGACATTGTACTTCTTCATAACCATTCCTCCAAATATGTTAAAAATAAATTTACACACTGTAATTTAAAATATCATAGCATTTTTTGCTGTATGGCGCAAGCAAAAGCGCTCAAAACTTCAAATTTTTGCGGCATTTTGGGCGGATTTCCCGCCTTTTTTGAAGGAAAGGAAAAAGAAAAATGCAAATGCCTTATGAGGGTTTTCCCTGGGGAAAGGTGCGAAGGAAGTTGAAAGAAACAGCTCTTTTGTAGTATAGTATACGGTAATGAAATGAAAGTGGGGCGCTGTGCCAATGCATATGGAAAGCTATACCGCCCTTGCTGGCTTTTACGATGCGCTCATGCATGATATTGATTATGATGGCTGGGCACAATATCTTTCAAAGCTGTTGCAAAAGGCGCAAAGGGATATCAAGAGAATTGGAGAGGCTGCCTGTGGAACGGGCAATCTTACGCTGCGGCTAAAAAAGGCAGGATATGATATTATCGCAACAGATGCCAGCAGCCAGATGTTGGAAATTGCAGCAGAAAAGGCCAGAAGGGCAGGCATGCGCGTCATATTTTCCTGCCAGGATATGCGCATGCTGCAGCTCCCCATGGTGGATGCGGTGATATGCGCCTGCGACGGAGTAAATTATTTGGCTCCGGGCGAGCTGAGCACCTTTTTTGCATCGGCGGCTGGCTGTATTCGGCCAGGCGGTGTGTTGCTGTTTGATTTAAGCAGCGAATATAAGCTAAAGCAGCTCATTGCGGATAACCTTTTTTTTGAGGATGGGGAGAAACTCTCATATTTTTGGCGCAATATGCCCAATCTGCAGAAAGGCTGTGTGGAAATGGAGCTTACATTTTTCGAGGCCTGCGGAGATGGGCTGTATCGGCGGCAGGAAGAAGTGCAGCGCCAGTACTGGCACAAGGAAGCGAATGTGAAAAAAGAGCTGGAAAAAGCGGGTTTTCAGGCAGAGGCTTTTGCTTTTGGAACACAGGATCCTCCGGGGGCGGCATGCGAGCGCATTCAGTTTTTTGCGCTCAGGCAGTAGGAGGATGTTTTGATAGTTTGATAGAAGGCAGGAAGAAGAAAAGGGGTATATCGAGTTGAAAAATCAATTGATTCATATGACGCTCAACGATGAAGTGCGCATTGCTGCCGCGGATACGACGCAGTTGGTAGGAGAGGCCAAGGAAATTCACGGCACTTACCCTGTGGCCACGGCTGTTCTTGGCAGAACGCTGACGGCGGCTGTCATCCTGGGAAGCCAGCTGAGGCACGAATGGGAAAACCTGACGATTACGCTAAATGGCGGTGGCCCGGCTGTCTCTTATACACATCTCCGAGCCCACGAGAC
>USII01000044.1 GCA_900554725.1 uncultured Eubacteriales bacterium | reverse complement strand
GGAAGAAATAGAGGAGAACCGGCGTGGCAAATTTTTTTGAGAATTTAGGAAACTCTGCAGTCAACTTTTCTATTATGGATGCGGTAGATATTCTGCTGGTGGCAAGCGCTGCTTACGGCCTGCTTCGGCTGACGACGAAAACCCGAGCCTCTCAGGTTTTTAAAGGGCTGGCAGTCTTTATTGTAGTGGCATGGATTTGTTCAGCGCTTGGGCTTTCCACAGTCAACTGGCTGTTATCTTCGTTTATCGATGCCGGTGCTGTGCTGTTGGTGGTCATCTTTCAGCCGGAAATACGGCGCGCCTTTGAAAAAGTGGGGCGCGGAGGGCTTTTTGAAAACCCATTTTCCGCCGAAGAAGATGCCTCCCGCCCCTATATTGGGGAGATCGAGCGGGCTATCCTTGGCATGTCTATCCGGAAAATCGGCGCACTCATGGTGTTTGAGAAAAAAACGGGCTTAAAGGATGTCATTGAAAGCGGCAATATTTTAAATGCCCGCATCTCCAGCGAGCTGATTGAGAATATTTTCTTCCCTAATTCACCCATGCACGATGGCGCAATGATTCTGCGCGGAGATAAGATCGTCGCGGCGGGCTGCTTCTTGCCGCTTTCGGATAATAAGCAGATCTCTTCCGAGCTTGGAACGCGGCACCGGGCGGCGCTTGGTATTTCCGAGCTTTCGGATGCCTATATCCTCATCGTTTCGGAAGAAACGGGCGTCATTTCCATGGCGCATGAAGGGAAGTTGACGCGCTATCTGGATCGCAAGGCGCTGCACGCTATTTTAGAAGAAATTTATGAAAGAGGCGCGCTTCGCAGCAAGCTTCTTCGCAGGAAGGGGGAGAAGAAGCAGTGAAGGAATTCTTTTTGCACATCAAAAAAGCGCTGACAACCAACTGGCCTTTCAAGCTGCTCGCCCTGCTGTTTGCGGCAGCGCTTTGGGCATATGTCATCTCTACGGAAAACCCGGTGCGCCCGCTCAAAGTGGAGGATGTGCGCATTTCCTATACGGGTATCGATTCTCTTACGGCCCGCGGGCTTACGGTGGATAAAAAGGGCCTTCAGGAGGCGGTGGATGTCACGGTAAACGCTGGACAGCAGTACCATAAAAATATCACTGCGGATAATATCCGGGTGGTGGCGGATTTATCCGGCATCTCTGCAAAAGGGACATATGAGATACAGTTGCAGGTGACGATTTCTACCTTTAATGCCTCTGTACGGCGAGTTTCCACCTCCAGCGTGCAGGTGAAGGTGGACGATCTTGTGCAGCGCACAATTCCCGTGCGCAGCATTTTAGAGGGCGAGCCGGCTGAGGGCTACTATGTATCTACGCCGTTGCTTTCGGAGGAATCCATCGTCATTTCCGGGCCCAGGGAAGAGCTGGAGCGGATTGTCGAGGCGGTCTGCCGCATTTCTGTGGAGGGAATTTCCGAGGGCTCCAAAACCAGTCATGTGCTGGAGCTTTTGGATAGCAATGGAGAGGTTGTGCCAAACAATGTAGTGAATGGAGTGGTCCCTTCGGTGATTGTGGAACTCAATGTGCTTTCCAAAAAGACAGTTCCCATCGATGAGGCGGCTTCCATGTCCTGCATTACAAGCGTAAGAGAAGGTTATGAGGTCACGGGCATTTCCCCCATCCCAACGGAAGTGGAGATTGTAGGCAGCGCCCAGGCGCTGGAGGCGATTTCTTCGCTCAGCTTAAAGCCGGTATCTGTGGAAAATGCTAGCCAAAGCTTCCTGCTGGAGGATGCGGAGCTGCAGGTTCCAGAGGGCGTAGAGGTGCTCGGGGGTCCCACTGTGGATGTCTATCTGCAAATTGCCGAAATTCAGGATCAACAGCGCTTTACGGGCATAGAGATAAACGCGGTGAACCTCGCTTCAGGGCTGGAGGCAGAGCTGCAAACCCAAAGCGCAGATGTGACGGTCTCGGGCGGCATTTCAGTTGTGCGCGCTCTGACGCGAAGAAACATCGTGCTGTATGTGGATCTTTCCGGGCTTTCGGCGGGAACCTATGTGTTGCCCGTTCGGGCGGAGGAGATTTCCGGGGTTAATTTGTCGGATATCCAGGTGAGCGTTCAGAGCGTCACTGTTGTCATTACGGATTGATGGGCAGATGGCCGCCGCGCATGTGAGCGCAGCGGCCGTTTTGCCAGGCTGATGGGCGCCGTTTTCCATGCGCCTGCGGCCGTGAAGGGAGAATATGCAGTTTCTATTACACGAAATTTCCCGGCCGATTGAGCAGTCGGAACAAACGCTCCCGCTGCTTGCAGCGAAAAGGCTGGGTATAGCGCCCGAGGAAATCCAACAGGTGGAGATTGTGCGCAAATCCATAGACGCTCGCAGTGGGCGAGATCTGCGCTTTAAATACAGCATTCTCATCGGCGTTTCGAAAAAGTGCGGCGCGCGGCTGCTTGCAAAGGGCAGGCAGCCCTATTTGCATCAGGAACTTCCGCCGCTTTGCGCAGGAGAAGAGGCACTGCGGGGAAGCGTCGTGGTGGCAGGATCCGGCCCGGCCGGCCTGTTCGCCGCGCGGCTGCTTGCCCAGCATGGCTATCGCCCCCTGGTTCTGGAGCGGGGAGCGCGGATGGAACAGCGAGAAAAAGATGTTCGGGCTCTGAGTGAAAGGGGCGAGCTGAATCCAAATAGCAACATCTGCTTTGGAGAGGGCGGGGCAGGGGCTTTTTCCGACGGCAAGCTCACAACGCGCATTAAAGATCGCCATGTGCACCAGGTGCTGGATGCTTTTGTAGAGCAGGGGGCGCCTGCGCAGATCCGCTACGATGCGCTGCCACATATGGGCACAGAGCATATCCGGCGCGCTGTTGTGGGCCTGCGGGAGGAGATTCTCTCATTGGGCGGGGCGTTTGAATATGGAGCCCGGCTTTGCGATTTGGAGCAGAAGGATGGGCGGCTGACTGCGGTTTTTTATGAGCAGAGAGGCGCACGGGTGCGCATAGAAACGGGCGCGCTGGTGCTAGCTGTTGGGCATAGCGCTCGGGATACCTTCGAGATGCTGCATGCCCGAGGCATAGCGCTGCAGCAAAAACCCTTTGCCATGGGTGTGCGCGTAGAGCACAGGCAGGAATGGATCGATGCGCGCCAGTATGGAAAATATGCGGGGCATGCGGAGCTGGGCGCGGCGACCTATAAGCTTACAGCCCGGCATGGGGAGCGCGGCGTATATAGCTTTTGCATGTGTCCCGGAGGAGAGGTGGTCTGCTCGGCTACAGAGCCTGGAGCGACGGCAGTCAATGGCATGAGCTATTATGCCCGGGATCTGGAAAACGCCAATAGCGCGCTTGTGGTTTCGGTTTACCCGGGGGATATGCCCAGCGGGCCGCTTGGGGGCGTGCAGCTTCAGCGCCAGATTGAGCGGGCTGCCTATCAGGCGGCCGGGGGCTATGGCGCTGTGGCGCAGCGGTATGCCGATTTTGTGCGCGGCCTGCCCAGCGGCGAAACCGGGAAGATTGTGAGTTCGTATCGGCCCTATATTGCCCTGGGGGATATTCGTTCTTTTCTTCCACGCTTTCTTGCAGACGGCCTGCAGGCAGCGGCGCAACAGTTTGAGCGGAAGATTCCCGGGTTTGTACAGGAAGGACTGCTGCTGGGAGCGGAGACGCGCACTTCCTGCCCTCTGCGCATTTTGCGGGGCGAGAATTTTTGCGCGCCCCTGGATGGATTGTATCCGGCCGGGGAAGGCGCTGGCTATGCGGGAGGCATTCTCTCCTCGGCAGTGGATGGGATTAAAGTGGCGGAGGCAATTATCCGCAGGTATCGCCCATGAAGCGTGTAATTTTGGATGTGCAGAAGTGTACGGGCTGCAGGCTATGCGCGAAAAGCTGCCCCTTTGGCGCGCTGAAAGAAGGCGAGAAAGGGCTGCTGTATGCGCCCGCCCGCTGCGTGAGGGAATGCGGGCTTTGCCAGCTGATTTGTCCGCAAGGCGCGGTTTCATATGGGGATTGCCCTTGCGCTGGCCGCGCTGCCGGAGAGGAAAAGAAGTGCGCCTTCTGCAGCGGCTGCGGAGCTCTTTGTTCGCGGAAACTTTGAGGCAAAGAAAGGAGCAACCGATGGAGTTTGCAAAATATACGGTGTTAGCGGGAAATTATGGAAGCGGAAAGACGGAAATTTCCCTAAATCTGGCGGTAAAAGCCGCCCGGGAGGGAAAGCGGACGATGCTGGTGGATCTGGATATTGTGAACCCGTTTTTCCGTTCTTCTGAGCACGAAGATTATCTGAAAAGTTTGGGAATTGCTGTGGTAAAGCCGAATTTTGCCAATACCACGGTGGATGTTCCCTCCCTGCCGGCGGAGATCTATTCGGCGTTTGATCGGGAGATGGACGCCGTGTTTTTCGATGTGGGGGGAGACCCGGTGGGGGCCTCTGCGCTGGGTATCTTGCAGGATAAATTCCGCCAACATGCCAAGCAAAGCGAGCTGCTTTATGTGATCAACGCTGCTCGCCCGCTTCAGGAAAGCCCCGAAGCGGTGCTGGAGATGATGCGGCAAATCGAGCATAACAGCAGGCTTCGCGTTTCGGCGTTTATCAATAACACCAATATTGCGCGGCAGACAGATCCTTTGGTTATCGCTCAGGGGGAAGAACTCGTAAGCGAGCTTGTCCGCCAGACGGGGCTCTATAAAAAATGCACAGCTGTGCTGGACAGCCTTGCGCCAAGCGTGCAGGTGGAGGGTGAGGTTTTGCCCATCCGTCTATATATGCGCCCGGCCTGGCTGGATGAGCAGGGAAGTTAGCCGGGAGGCCGGCGGGATGAAATTGCGGCTGGCCTATGCATTTTTTGGGAGAAAAAGTTTATATTTGTATATTTGGGTGAAATGTGCTATTGTTTATAAATAACAGATTTTCTATTTTTCATAGGGGGTAGGAATATGGCAAAGCTCTATATCCGGGAAGATATTTGCAAGGGCTGTGGCCTGTGCATTGAAGTATGTCCCAAAAAGATACTGGCGCTTCATAAGGAAAAGATCAATGCGAAGGGGTATCACCCCATTACGGTGACGGATGAATCGGCCTGCATTGGCTGTGCTTCCTGCGCACGCATGTGCCCGGATTGCGTCTTTACGGTGGAAAAATAAGAAGCGGTTTGTTCTAGGGCCGCAGAAAGGTTTATATTATGGCAAAAAAACTCATGAAAGGCAATGAAGCCATTGCAGAAGCGGCAATTGCTGCCGGCTGCCGGTATTTTTTCGGGTATCCCATCACGCCTTCTACGCAGATTCCCGAATACATGAGCAAGCGCATGCCCCAGGTGGGCGGGTGCTTTTTGCAGGCAGAAAGCGAAATTGCTGCAATTAACATGGTCTATGGCGCAGCAGGCGCCGGCGCGCGGGCAATGACTGCTTCCTCCAGCCCAGGCATAAGCCTGAAACAGGAGGGCATTAGCTATATTTCCTGTGCGGAGCTTCCCTGCGTCATCGTCAATATTGTGCGCACAGGCCCGGGTCTGGGCGGCATTCAGCCCTCCCAGGGCGATTACTTCCAGGCCACTAAGGGCGGCGGCCATGGGGATTATCACATGGTTGTGCTGGCGCCAAGTTCCGTGCAGGAAGCGGCGGATATGGTCATGGAAGGTTTTGATATTGCAGATCAGTATCGCACGCCTGTGATGATTTTGGGAGATGGCATGATAGGCCAGATGATGGAGCCGGTGGAGTTTATTCCAAAGCAGAGGCGCAAGCTTCCAGAAAAGACATGGGCTGCCACTGGCTGGGATGGCAAGAGCCGGGAACGCGCTATCATCAATTCTCTCTATATCGAGCCGGAGGTTATGAAAGTTGTGGCAGAGCGCCTGAGCGAGCGCTATGCCGAGATTGTAAAGAACGAAACGCAGGTGGAAGAATACATGATGGAAGATGCGGAATACTGCATCGCCGCCTACGGCACAACTGCCCGCATCGCCAAGAGCATGATTGCCAAGGCACGGGATATGGGAATTAAAGTCGGGTTGATTCGGCCAAAGACGCTCTGGCCCTTCCCCTACGATAGCTATTCCAAAGCTGCGGAGAAAGTAAAAGCGTTCTTGGATTTTGAAATGAGCGCCGGCCAGATGGTGGAAGATGTTCGCTTGGGCGTTGCGGGCAAAAAGCCTGTGTATTTCCATGGCACGCTGGGCGGCTATGTGCCCGCGCCCGGGGAGATGCTGTCCGAGCTTTTGAAGGTGAAGGAGGCGAGCGAGTAATGGCAATTGTATTTGAAAAGACAAAAATGCTTACAGATGCTCCCATGCACTATTGCCCCGGCTGCACGCATGGCATTGCGCACCGCCTGGTGGCAGAATGTATTGAAGAGCTGCATATGGAAAAAGAGGCCATCGGCGTGGCGCCGGTTGGATGCTCGGTTTTTGCATACAACTATTTTAACTGCGATATGCTGGAAGCAGCTCACGGCCGCGCACCGGCTGTGGCGACGGGTGTGAAGCGCGTGCATCCGGATAAGTTGGTCTTTACCTATCAGGGAGATGGAGATCTTGCCTCTATCGGCGCAGCGGAGATCATCAGTGCCGCCGGCCGGGGAGAAAAGATCACCACAATCTTTATCAATAACGCCATTTATGGCATGACAGGCGGCCAGATGGCCCCCACAACGCTTGTTGGGCAGGTGACGACGACTTCTCCCTATGGCCGCCAGAAAGAACACTGCGGCGAGCCGCTGCGCATGAGTGAAATGCTTGCAACGATCAATGGTGCGGCATTTATCGAGCGCGTTTCGCTGCACGATATTCCCCATATTGTGCAGGCAAAAAGGGCCATCAAAAAGGCACTTCAATGCCAGATGGAAGGAAAGGGTTTTTCTTTGGTGGAAATTCTCTCCACCTGCCCTACAAACTGGGGAATGACGCCTGTGGCAGCGCAGAAGTGGTTGGTGGAAAATATGATTCCCTATTATCCGCTTGGAGTTAAAAAGGAGGTAGAGTGAGATGACGCATCAGATCATCAGCGCCGGCTTTGGCGGCCAGGGCGTGCTGCTGCTGGGGCAGCTTGTGGCATATGCGGGCATGGCGGAAGGAAAGAATGTTTCCTGGCTTCCTTCCTATGGCCCGGAAATGCGCGGCGGCACGGCGAATTGCTGCGTCGTTGTTTCGGATGAGGATGTGGGCAGCCCGGTTGTGGTGGAGGCCGATAGCGTCATTGTCATGAACCGGCCCTCCCTTGAAAAGTATGAAAAAAATGTGGTGCCCGGCGGCAAGCTGTTCATCAATAGCTCCCTCATCGAGGATGAGCCTTCGCGCAAGGATATTGAGGTTTACCGTGTGCCGGCCAGCGAGATCGCCGATGAGCTGGGCAATGGCCGCGTGGCAAATATCGTCATGCTGGGCGCAATGTTGGAAAAAACCGGCATTGTGAGCCCTAAAACGGCTATCAAGTGCCTGGCAGATTCCTTTGGCGAGAGAAAAGCGCATTTGATTCCCTTAAATGAGCAGGCAATTCAGAAAGGGGCAGAAGCGGTAAAATAGCAGTGCCATTGCATTTGCGATATGGCAAGCATGATTAGAAAAAAGCTTCCCAGCTTATGCTGGGAAGCTTTTTTCATAGAGGCAAGGAAAATAGCAAGCTACCTGCCAGGCAGCCCTAGGCGCAGACATAAATGCACAGAGGAAGGAGATTGGCACGCTGGGCGCTGCTCTTTATCAAGATAGCGCCAATGGAAGAGCAAACGAGCGAACTGGCACAAATTTTCAGCCGCAGAATGAAGCAGATATGCTTTAGCGCTGCAAGAGGAATGTGGAAGTATGCATTCCCATTTGCTCGCGAGAGAAAAGCGGCTGCAGGCTGGAAAAGAAGTATGCTCCAGAATC
>USII01000043.1 GCA_900554725.1 uncultured Eubacteriales bacterium | reverse complement strand
GCGCATAAAGCGCAGGCTGCTCTGGGTGCAGCCGCAGCCCGCATAAAAAGCAAAGAGGCCCGCAAAGAAAGCGGCCTCTTTTTTTAATTTCCTCCTCCGGCATTTACAGCGCATACCCGCATTCCTGGGGAAAGTGCGCAAATCTTTGCCGATGCTTTTTTGGGGCAAAACATCCTCCTGCCGGTTTGTCGCAACGCCCATCTTCGGGCCGCCATGCTCCCGCACCAGTAAAACCCGGTCTAGCAGTTTCCTCCAAAGCACCCATGCTATTCTATCGCCCATTTGCTTACAAAATGCCTCGCTAGGGAGCCGCCCAAACCTAGCTTATACTTCCCTTCCGCAGGCGCAATTGCAAATATCCCCTTCTAATTCTAAACACTATTGCAGCGAAATCTCTGACCCGGCTTCTTTGGGAAAAGATATGGCTGAGCTTTTCAGCGGCTATCCTACCCGAAGTCGAGAGGAAGAGGCCCAACAGGCCAGGGGAGTTCTATCCTCTTTTTTACACATTTCTCACTCGCTGTACCCCTTTTCTCTTTCCATCTCCAAAATCCGGGTGACATTATAGAGCTGATATTCGTTCATGCGGCTGCGGACAATTTCATCGTCTTCCGTATCCGGAACATACCAGTAGAACTGTTCAAAGAAACTGCGCACCGGCTCATTTTGCGTAAAAATCTTTCCACAGAGCGCATACATGCCATTTCGTAGAACCGAAAGCTCAAAAGCATCGGCGCGCGCAAGCTCTTCATCCGTATAGTAGCGGCTGGCCCCCGAGATTACCCAAAATTCCAAATTTGCGGAAGTCGCTTCCCAATAATAGAGATCCAGCATCTCAAGCAGTTCACTGCACTGGGCATCAAAGCAGCGGTAATTGCCAAAATAGCGCTCCAGCATATAGGTGTCTTCAAATTGAAGGGCAATTTCCTTCCCTGAAGGATCTTTTCCCGTAAGGCGCTCCTGTGCATGCAACAGAAGCACTTCTCCATCCCATTGCACAGAGTAGCTCTCTATCTGATAGCTTTCCAGCTCGGGCAGGCCCTCTTTCTGCGCGCCATTCCAAGCGCCCGTCCGCGCATCCATGCCTTTCCAAAGCGTGCTGCCCTCCAGCACATAGCCTTCCAGCGTATAGGCGCCTTTTATGCTCATCCCGTCCCAGTTTTGCACCAGTATCTGCTCCACCCTCTGCTCAAACTGGGAAATAAAATCCTGAAGCATCTCTGCTTCTTGCTGCGTTAGAGTTCTCTCCTGTGAATAAGAAGCGCTGCTTGGAGTAAGGGCCTCCACACCTTTTTCCTCTGCCACCTGATTTTCCGAACTGGGGCGCGCGGAATCCGCCCCAAATAAATGGATACCCAGCAGCGCCGCCACGCCCAAAAAGACCAGCAGAAGCAGAACCAGCAGCACAATAAATCCTGGGTGCATTCCGCCTTTTTGGGGGCGGGCCCATTCTTTGCTTTTTTCTATAAATGCTGTTCCCGTAAGCGGTTCCTGCCCGACGGCCTTACTTGAAAACACCGCGCCCGGCACTGCCGCTCCACAGGCAGAGCAAAACCTATCTTCCGGCGATAGTTCTGCTCCACAGCGAGGGCAAAAACGGCTCATAGAACTCCTCCCAACTACCACTCTGATGATTATATCCCAGAAGAGGCCCGGCGGCAAATAAATTTAATGTAAAAAAACAGCTTTTGCATTCTTTTGCCATGCAGTTTTCGTGCATTCAGGCGCCAAGCGCCTCCACTTCTTTTCGAACATTCTGCTCGCAGGAGCGCATGGCAAGAATTGTGCGGCTGAGCAGATCATCCAACTCCCACCCCAGAAGCTCCGCACCTTTTCGGATGACATCTCTGCTGCACCCGGCAGCAAAGCGTTTATCCTTAAACTTCTTTTTCAGGCTGGGAAGCTCCATATCCATTACACTGCCCGAGGGGCGCATGCGCGCTGCCGCGCCGATAAGCCCCGTCAGCTCATCGGTTGCAAAAAGCACTTTCTCCATTTCGTGCTCTGGGGCAACATCTGAAACAAGCCCATAGCCATGGCTTACCACTGCATGAATCAGTTCCTGGCTGGCGCCGCCTTCCTTCAAAAGCTCGGGCGCTTTTTGGCAGTGCTGATCCGGGTATTTCTCAAAATCGATATCGTGCAGAAGCCCCGCATTTGCCCAGAAATCCTCCTGATCCTGATAGCCGAGCTCCTTTGCAAAATAGCGCATTACCGCTTCCATCGTAAGCGCATGGAGCAGGTGAAATGGCTCGCTGCTATAGGCCCGAAGCAGGTGTAGCGCCTGCTCTCTTGGCATTGCACTCATCTAAAACCCTCCTATTTTTGCCAAAATCCAAACTTGGGTGAAAATCTATACTATTATTATACCATTATTTTAAAGGCGGCGAAAGCCACCTTCGCACCTCGTTTTCAACGCCACCCTACCGCTCCCCCCCCCCGCATTTTATATACCAGATGTTTTCCACAAAGAAGCGGCCTTTAGATTTTGCCTCAGCTGCCATGGCAAACAGCTGTTCCTTTTCTTTTTTATAGATTGTTTTTGGGTCCGTGCGGTTCGGTGTGTGAAAGCGCACCCCCCGCGCCCAGGGTTCAAGCAAAAACCGGCGCAGCAAAGAGCTGCGCCGGTTCATTTCTCATTTATCCTTTGTTTCACATATGCAAGTAAGCGCCTAATCTATTGGCTCAGTTTTTTTACTGTAAACATTGCGTTGGCGTTTCCGCCCAATGCCACCGTGAAATCTGTCGGCAGTGAGCCGATGGCAGACGCTGCAAGTTCCAAAGCACTTCCTGCTGCCAGCGATATAATCGCGCATGCCGCTGCGATTGTCGGATCTTCAGGATTGCCCGTAAGCGCCCAGGTGCTTTCGGTTTGGGGCAGCACAGCTTCATTGCTGCGCACGGCCAGCGCCATGGTTACAGGGTTGTTTGCGCTGATCTGTACATGATAGGATACTTCGTAATCCCCGGTTTGCTGCACTATAATTCTGCCAGCTCCATCCGGCTCCATATTCAGCGCAGGCATTGCGCCATCCATCTCAATTTGCCGATAGGTATCTGCTGCGGCGAACTGCAAAGACTGCGGCGCCGCCTGATACAGCCCTCCATATGCTGCCAAACCGCTGCTTTCCGTTCCAGCAGGGCCGGTGGGTCCTGTCGCGCCAGTTGCTCCGGTAGCACCGGTTGCTCCCGTGGCGCCAGTTGCTCCGGTAGCGCCGGAAGGGCCGGTGGGGCCTGTCGCTCCTGCGGCTCCCGTAGGGCCAGCAGGGCCTGTCGGCCCGGTTATGCCAGTAGGACCGGTGGGCCCCATTGCGCCATTCAAACCATCAGCGCCAGTTGCGCCGGTGGGCCCGGTAGGACCGGCGATTCCCTGGGGACCGGTGACTCCCGTAGCTCCCGTGGGGCCAGTGGGACCTGTAGGACCAGTGGGGCCTGTCGGCCCTGCAGCTCCAGCTGCGCCAGTTGCTCCTGTGGGCCCGGTAGGACCTGTCGCCCCAGTAGGGCCTGTTGCACCGGTCGGACCAGTGGGCCCCATTCTGCCATTCGTTCCGGCAGGGCCCGTCGCACCTGTGGGGCCAGTGGGGCCCATCGCACCATTCGTGCCTGGGGCGCCCGTCGGCCCAGTGGGGCCCATCGCCCCGTTCATGCCTGGTGCACCTGTGGGGCCAGCTGCGCCTGCTGGGCCTGCTGGCCCTTGCGGACCGGTCGCTCCGGTGGGTCCTGTCGGTCCGGTAGGGCCAGTGGGGCCTCCAGCAGGTCCAGTGGGGCCGGCCGGGCCCGGAACGCCTGGGAATCCCATAGGGCCGGTGGGGCCGGTGGCTCCAGTGGGGCCCATCATGCCCTGCGGCCCGGGAATACCGGGAATCCCCATAGGGCCCTGAGGCCCAACAGGGCCAGTGGGACCGGTGGGGCCTGTCGCTCCTCTGAAGCAGCAGCACTGATTGATTGGTCTGCCGCATCTTGGGCAGACGGGCTGTCTATTAAAAGGATATGGACTCACTTTCTTATGCTCCTTCTACATGATTTTTCAGGCAAAAGCTGCCTTTTAAAGGCTTTGTTCTGCTCACTTTACTATATTCCATCTTCCGCACTGCTGTGCATGCTGTTTTTTTCCGGCTTTGGGAAAATTTTTTGATAATAGGCCTTGTTGAATTGATATGCCTGGGATTCCGGCTTGAAGCGCCCTGCCTTTTCGTTGAAGTCCCTGGCCTTTTGGAATTCCCCCAGGCGATCATAGCAGACGCACAGCTGAATGCAGGGAAGGTATCCATAGCATTCTGGCAGGATAAAGGCGCCAGAATCGTCCTGCCGTTTGCGGCTCAAGGCAAGCTCATACCAATATATTGCATCCCGATACCGCTCTTCTTCCATCAGCAGCGCTCCAATATCGCAACAGATTTCCGCCCGGGGTTCCCCGTATTCCAAGGATCGGAACAGCGCCTGGCGCGCCTTTTTTCTCTCTCCCTGGGCCTGGTAGCATAGGGAAAGCGTGCGGCACGCCTCGATATTATTTTCTACCCAGCCCTCCCCTTCCTCCAGAAAATGGCTAAGCACATGGATGGCCTGCGGGTATTTGGCGTTATAATATAGTTCGCGGCCATAGTAGAATTCGTCCCTTGGGGAAAATGCCTCGCCCGCCGCCTTTTGCGCCTCATAGATGCGAAGGTTTCGCCCTGGTGTGCCCGGGTGTGTTTTCTTATGCGATACAGCAATCTCCGAATATACCACATTCCCCTTTGGCTCGATGGCTTCATGCACGCGCCCCTTCCAGCGGTATTCGGCATTGTTGCGCACAATTCGTTCGCGATAATAGGAAAAGACTGCCCTGCCCTGCTCATCAAAAGCGGCATGATAGCGCATCATCACCACATCCACATCCTGGGGCAGCTGTGCCTTTAAGCGGATGAGCGCTTCGCGATCTTCCTGCTCCAGCACATCATCAGCATCCATCCACATGCAGTATTCCTTTTGGGCTTTGGAAAAGGAAAAGTTGCGCGCTGCCGAAAAATTCTCCTGCCACGGAAAAAAGTAAACGCGCTCGGTATATCTGCGGGCGATTTCCTCTGTGGCATCTGTGCTTCCCGTATCGACGATGATGATCTCATCTGCCGCTCCCTGCACGCTCTCCAGACAGCGCGCCCGAACCTCCTGCTCGTTTCGCACGATCATGCATAAGCTGATAGTCATGCTGTTCCTCCTTTTCTTTCTCCATTTATCGTATGCCCGTGCGAAAATTCTGTGCCAAAGGTCCTGCGTTTTTCCAAAACTGCCATCCGGGCACAAAAAAACAGGGCCGCCTTAGGCGGCCCTGTCGCTTTAATTTCTATCCAAATCATATTCCAAAATGCTGCCAGTGGAAGCATCTATCTTATAATCGTATTCCGTTCCCTGATAGAAGAACTCCACTTCATAGACCGTCATGCCATCGTCGTTTTCCAGCTTGGCCTTGGAGAATGTCACTGCCGAATTCGAAAGCCCCGCGTGCTCAGCCGCGATGGATTTTGCCTGATCTACGCCGATATATGCGCTGCCTCCCTGCTGGCCGGAAAAGAACTTTTCTGTTTCCTTGGTCAGAATGCCCGCATTGGCGGCATTGACCTCGTATTCGTATTTATGCGTGCTGGTATAGAACTCGATATCATAGAGAGCGATGCCATCGTCGTAATCCTGCTGCGCTTTTGTAAATGTCGCATCCGCAGGGGAAACCCCGGCGTCGGAAAGCGCAACATTTTTTGCCTCTTCCAAGCTGATGGATGCCTGGCCCGGCTGAGAGGGGAGAGGCTGAGGCGCTGTGGTCTGCTGGCCCTCCTGCGTTGCCGGCAGATAGGTTTCCTTCACCTTGCTGTAAATAGCGCCAGTTTCCGCATTGATTTCATACTCATACTTTGTATCCGCAGTATAAAAGGATATCTCGTAAACTGTCATCCCGTCATCCCTGCGCAGCTCCATATTTGTAAAAGTTGCATCTGCTGCCAAAACGCCCGCATCCAAAAGCGCGGTTTCCCTCGCCTGCTCCTGCGTAACCTGGGCCGTCAGGCCGGCTCCGCTTTCACTGCCGTTTCTCTCCATCTCCTTTTTTACGATGGCACCATCGCTGGCTTTCACCCAATAATCGTATTCTACTCCATTCGCGATAAATTCCACTTCATATACAAACTGCCCCTGCTCGAACTCGAACTCCGTCCGCACCGCCTGCGCCGAAGCAGGGTCCACCCCGGCGTCTGCAAAGGCGAAATTCTGGGCGCTCTGTGTTCCTATGGAATTCCCCCTGGAAACCGCTCGCACGGCATATACTGTTCCCACGCCGACAAGGGCAATGGCCGCCAGAATGCAAAGGCAGGAGAGCACTGCCTTTTTTGGGGTTTCAAAAAAACTCTTGATCTTTTTCATAACACCGCTCCTTTCTCTCTTTTGTAATGCCATCATATCGCAGAAAAATTAGAAGAGCATTAGCCTTCTTCCGGCATGGAAAATTCAAACACGCTGCCTACCCCAAGCTCGCTCTCCACATGGATTTGCCCGCCATGCAGGCGCGCGATCTCCCATACCATGCAAAGCCCAAGGCCGCTTCCCATTCCAGCACGGGAAGGCTCTGCCTGATAAAAGCGGCGGAATATCTTCTGTTGATCCTGCTTTGCAATGCCAATTCCATCGTCTTGCACGCGCAGCACCGCGCCTTCTTTTCCCCGCTCCAGCACCACATGGATGTGCCCATTCTCCCTGCCATAGCGGTATGCATTGCCAATCAGGTTGATCAGCAGGCGCGTAAGCAGTTCTTCATTTCCCATCACAAAAATTCCCTTTTGGATCTCCTTTTGCAGCGTGATTCCTTTTTCCCGGATCAGCGCCATATCCGAGCAGACCTCCTCTGTCAGCGCCGAAAAATCCAACCGGGATTTGGGATAGGCATCCGCCCGCAGCTCCAGCCGCATAAAATCCAGCATATCGCCTATCAGGCGGGACATCTTCTCCCCCTGCCTGTGGATCGCCTGAAGTGCCTTTTGATAGTCCTCCTCTGTTCCGGGATTTTGCAGAGAATATTCGCACTGTGCCATGATCACCGCCATAGGCGTGCGCAGTTCATGGGATGCGTCTGAAGTGAACTGCCTCTCTGCCTCAAACGCGCGTTCCAGGCGCTCAAACATCTGATTAAAACTCCCTGCAAGCTGATGCAGCTCGTCCTTGCCCTGGCCTATCTCAATGCGCTTTTTCAAATCGCCACCCTGGCCAATTTGCGCTGCAGTGACGCTTATCTTCTGGATGGGCCGCAACATGCGCCCTGCGATCAGATACCCGCCTATAATGGCGAGTATGACCAGGGAGGGAAACACAATGAGGGAGATAGCGTAAATATCGTGCATCTGCACTTCCCCCTGCCTTTCGGATACGACGCCCCGCAGCCAGAGCCCCTCCAGGCCCTCTTCCTCAAGTTTGCGATCGAATACATAGTATGTCATGCCTTGCGCGCCGACCTTTTGCACCTGTGCATTCAAAAACGCTGTTTCTGCTGTTTCCCGGGCGATGGGGTTTTCCCCGTACAGCAACGACCGTTCCGAACTGTATAGCCCAGTGTGGACTGCGTTGACCGAATCCAGAAAATCGTCGTCTATTTCCAGATATCCTTCCCCATACTGCACAAAGTGATCGACATCGTTATACGGGTCCACCTCTTCCATGCTGGAATAGAACTCCACTTCATCCACATTGCTCTCGACAGTCTCTATCAGCGCATCGCGAATGGTCTTTTGTATCACCTGATTGCTGGCCGAGAGGATCACAAAATATGCCAGCGCCACCACGACAATAAGCGCTGCAGAAAACCAGAGCGTAATCTTAAGCCTTATCGAACCTTTCACTTTGCCCCTTCCTCCCGAAGCACATATCCCC
>USII01000042.1 GCA_900554725.1 uncultured Eubacteriales bacterium | reverse complement strand
TTTGTGCAGGTCTAAGGATCTATGCATGGGCGCCGTTGTTGCTCTTTTGCAAAAGAAGCACGAAAAAGGCACATGGAAGGGAACATCCATGTGCCATCTGTTTTGGAAATCAAATAGTGCTCAATTTTGGAAACTGAGAACATCAGGGAGTGGAAGGCTCGCCCCGGCGCACCAAAGCGCCATTGGAATAAAGAAAATGCAGCTGCTCGCCTGGCACAAGCACATCGGAAAAGGACGCCTTTGCCAGGAGGGTGTCGTCCTCTCCGTATACCGCAATGGTATAATTTGTAGGCCCTTCTTCGCGCACATTCAGAATAATGCTCTGCCCAGTGGGATAGGGAGGGCCATCTGTTTCGCTGATGCTGCTGACCTGGCTGGAGCGATAGGATGCCCGATAAACCGGCTGTTCCCCCTGAAGCAGGATGGAGATTTGGGCGTGTTCGCTCTGGCTGCGGAAGGGGGCGTCTGTAAGAAAAGCGAAGGCCAGAATGGCGCAGAGCAGAACGGCCCCAAGCACGCACCACCATGCCGGTTTCCGATAGAGCAGCGCCTGGCGGATACGGCTTTTGATGTTTCCCCAGCCAAAGGCAACGGGGCAGATGGCGGGCTTTTTTTCCTGGGCAGCGAGATCCAGCAGCGTTTGAGCATATTTTTTGCGCTGCGCCGGGATAAGACGGCGGATGACCCGCTCATCGCATGCAAACTCGATATCCCTGCAAAACAGCAGATAGGCGGCCCATACAGCAGGGGAAAACCAATACGCGCAGAGCAGAAGGAAAGCAAAGGGCTTCCAAATGTGGTCGTGCGCGGCAATATGCTCCTGCTCGTGCGCCAGCACATCTTCCATTTGGCCGGGGGCCATGTGATAGGGCAGATAGATGCGCGGATGAAAGAGGCCGAGCAGAAAAGGGGAGGATACTGCCTCGGATTGATAGATGTTTTCCCGGAGCAGCGTCGCAGAAGAGACGCGGCTCTTAAGGCGCAAAAAGGAAATGAGCCCATAGAGCAGAAGAAGGCATGCGCCAAAGAGATAGAGGATGCTGGCGATAAAAATCGGAGAAGGCGCGCCGCCAACGGAGCTGGAAGCCGCACTGCTCTGCGAAAGTGAGGAGGGCGGTTGAAAGAGTATGCCAAAGACGGCATCTGCCCCCGGTAGAACCTGAAATGCGCTGGCGTTGCTCTGCATGGAGAAGGGCAGCAGCAGACGCAGCGCAGGAATAGCCCAGAGAGCGCGAAGAAACTGGCAGGAAGCCTTTCTTAGGAAAAAGCGCAACAAAAGGATGGCGAGAATTGCCCAGCTGGCAGTGGCGCTCATGCCAAGAAGCGTTGTGAAGAATTGTTCCATCAGGTCTCCTCCTTATATGCATCAATAAGGCGCTGGATCTGTGCGATCTCCTCTTTGGAAAGCGCCTTATTCTGAGTAAATGCGGCGATAAAGCTTGGAAGGGAATTATCGAATGTGCGGCTTAAAAATTCCCTGCTTTCCCGCAGTTGCACATCCTTTTTTGGAATCAGGGATGTGACGATGGAATCCTTTACCAGAAGCACCCCGCGTTCGGATAGCCGTTTGAGCTGAGTATAGGTTGTTGTGCGCTTCCAGCCCAGCTTTTGCGCGCAAAGTAAGACCAGTTCTCGGGTGCTCAGCGGCTCATTTTCCCAAACAATGCAGGCAAGCTTATATTCGCTTTCAAAGATCTTGGGGATTTCCAATGGAATACACCTCCTGTCTAATATATTAGACAACTTAAGTCTAACAGATTAGACAAAAGGTTGTCAAGCCCTGAATGCCAAACTGCGCGCCAAATACAGGGCGCAAAAGGATTGACCGCTCTTCGCAATCTGATATACTGAAGGCAATGCAGAAAAAAGCATAGTAAAGGCGGGGAAAGAGGAATGGAGCGCTGGGATATTTACGATGAAAGAGCGGAAAAGACGGGCAAAATTGTGAATAAGGGGGAAGCGCTCCTGCCCCATGAATTTCATTTGGCAGCAGAGGTGTGGATTCTAAATGGGAAAGGGCAGGTGCTGGTTCAGCAGCGCAGCTGCAACTGTGAAATTCTGCCTGGGGTATGGGGCCTTACCACAGGGCGCATGAGGATGGCGGAGGACACGCGCACCGGGTGTGCGCGAGAGCTGAAAGAAGAATTGGGGCTGTGCGTGCAGCCAGAGGAGCTGCGGTTTGTGCGACGCATTTTGCGCCGGGATGGCACGCACCTGATCTGGGATATTTATCTGCTGCAAAGGGAGATTGCGCCAGAAGCATTGAAGCTGCAAAAAGAAGAAGTCGCGCAGGCGGCGTGGGCCGAAACCAGCCAACTGCGCGAGATGATCCTCCAGGGCAAGATGTTTTTCTATCCGGAGATTTGGGAAATGCTGGATTATATGGATGCCCAGGCCTATCTTGCAGAGCACATTCGAGAGCCGGAGGAGAAGCTGCGGCAGATGAACAGGGCTTTGCAGGCGGAAAAAGGGCAGGGCAAAGTGCCGCAGGCAGAGTATGAGCCAGAGGAATATGAGGTGTTTTGGGAGAAGGGGAGCTGCCTGGTGGCAAGGCGGGCGGCGGAGCAAGCTGCGGAAGTTGCGGCAGTGTGCCTTTGCCCGAAAGCACGCCAGAAAGGCATGGGAAAGCGATTGATCTGGCGGTGCGCAGAGTGGTGCTGGCAAAACGGCATTTCCTATCTTTGGGTTTTTGTGCAGGAGAGACAGCCGCAAAGACTGGAACTATATCGGGAAATGGGCTTTGCGCCCATTGGGCGCTTTCCGCAAAAAAACGCGGAGGGCGCTTCGGGGCTGTTTCTGGCACGGCATTTTTTTGGGGATGAAATTCTGCGCCGGAAGTAACGGCAAGGCAGGCGCTTTGGCATGCAAGGGGGCAAAATAAAAGAGCGGGCGGCATATCATCTGCCGCCCGCTCTGATTTTACCAGGCTATTTTGCGCCATAGTGAACATGGAGCAGTTGATGCACTTTGCCTTTGAGTACGCCGCGGTACAGCTCGTCCATCAAGGGGTTGCTTTCCGAGCGCTTGATGGCGCACATCTTATCCGAAGCGTAGAGAGCCTTACCCCGGCGCTCTTTTCCTTCATTTACGATATACGGCTGTCCTGCGCCGCTGACGCAGCCGCCGTGGCAGGCCATCACCTCGACAAAATCGAAATGCTCTCCCTGCCGAATGCGGGAGATGATCTCCTCTGCGCCCTTTAAGCCGTTTACAATGGCGATCTTAAGCTCCCGATCCCCGTAGGAGGCGGTAAGCTCCTTGATATCCTCGTTGCCGCGCACGCCAGCCATAGCGATGGAACGCAGCGCACCGGGGGATTTATCTGTGGAAACACGGCGCAAGACCGCTTCGGTCACGCCGCCGCTGACGCCGAAAATGACGCCTGCGCCCGTCATGGTGCCAAAGGGCATATCCACAGCTTCCGGCTCAATTTCGCGGAAGATAAGGCCGGATTCCTTGATCATTACGATGAGCTCCTGGGTTGTGATGACATAATCCACCAGGGGCTGGCCATCCTTTTGAAACTCCTTGCGAGCAGCTTCTCCTTTTTTTGCGGTGCAGGGCATGATGGCAACATGCACGCTGCGCTTGCCATCCAGGCGGCACTGCTCTTTGATGACAGATGCAAACATCTGCATGGGGGAGCGGCAGGTAGAAATATGGGGCAAGAGCTCCGGATGGTTTTTCTCGCAGTAGTTGATCCATGCAGGGCAGCAGGAAGTAAAGAGAGGCAGGTTTTCCCCGCTTTCCAAGCGGGAAAGCAGTTCCTTGGATTCTTCCAGCACGGTAAGGTCTGCGCCGGTAGAAGTATCGAACACCTCATCAAAGCCCATACGGCGCAGCACAGCAACAATGCGCCCCATAGCATTTTCGCCCTCTGCAATGCCAAGCTCTTTGCCGATTGCAACGCGGACGGCCGGCGCAATCTGAGCGGTGACATGCGTATTCTTATCGTCCAGTTCCCGCCAGACCTGCGTCACATCGCTTTTTACGACGATGGCGCCCGTGGGGCAGACGGCCGCGCATTGCCCGCACCCGATGCAGTTGGACTCTGCAATGGGCTTATCGAACGCAGTGGCAATGGTCATCTTGGAGCCGCGGCAGGCGAAGTTGATGGCGCCCACATGCTGCATTTCATTGCACATGCGCACACAGTCGCCGCAGAGAATGCACTTATGCTTATCCCGGGTGATGCACACGGAGGAATCGTCGATGCAGGGCTCTGCGGCCGTGTTTGGAAAGCGGACATTGTGAATTTTAAATTTCATCGCAAGATCCTGCAGTTTGCACTTTCCATTGCTGGCGCAGGTGGTGCAGTCCCGGCAATGGTTGGAGAGCAGAAGCTCCAAAATCATCTTGCGGTATTTGCGCAGCCGCTCGGTATTGGTATAAATTTCCATGCCCGCCCGCGGCGGTGTGGAGCAGGCGGCTTCCATGCCGCCCCACTGGTTTTCCACCATGCACATGCGGCAGGCGCCATAGATGGAAAGCTCGGAATGGTAGCAGAAGGTGGGCAGCTTAATGCCGATTTTTCGGATAAGCTCCAGCAGGTTTTTTTCGCCTTCTATTGCAACGGGAATCCCGTCGATTGTGAGATACTCTTTCTTTTCCATGCGTTAAGCCTCCTTAATTGCACCAAACGGGCAGGCCGCTTTGCAGGCGCCGCACTTGATGCATTTTGCAGCGTCGATGGTAAAGGGATTTTTGATCTTCCCGCTGATCGCCCCAACAGGGCAGATGCGCGAACACTTGGAGCAGCCCCGGCAGAGATCCTGCTCGATATAGATGCGCTTGAGCTTCTGGCAGACGCCCGCCGGGCAGCGCTTTTCGTAGATATGGGCTTCGTATTCCTCGCGGAATCCCTTAATTGTGCTGACGACGGGGGAGGCGGCGGATTTGCCCAGCCCGCAGAGGGCTGTAGCGGAGATGGTATCCGCAAGCTCCAGCAGCAGCTCGATATCCCCTTCCCGCCCTTCTCCGGCGACGATGCGCTCCAGAATTTCCAGCATGCGCTTGGTGCCTTCCCGGCAGGGGACGCACTTGCCGCAGGATTCGTTTTGGGTGAAGTTCATGAAAAACCGGGCGACTTCCACCATGCAGGTATGCTCGTCCATGACGACCAGGCCGCCTGAGCCTATCATGGCCCCTGCGCTCTTCAGGGAATCAAAATCCAGGGGCAAATCCAGATCTTTGCTGGTCAGGCAGCCGCCAGAGGGGCCGCCAATCTGTACGGCCTTAAACTGTGCTCCGCCGCGCATGCCCCCGCCTACACCAAAGATGACTTCCCGCAGCGTCGTTCCCATAGGCACCTCGATGAGGCCGGTATTTTCGATATTGCCGGTGAGGGCATATGTCTTTGTGCCGGGGCTTTTGGGCGTCCCGTAGCTGTGATACCATGCTGCGCCGCGCTCGATGATCATGGGCACATTGGCAAATGTCTTGACATTATTGAGCACAGTCGGCATATCAAACAGCCCGTGTTCAACTGTGCGGGGCGGCTTGACGCGGGGCATGCCGCGCTTGCCCTCGATGGAGGCGGTAAGCGCACTGCCCTCGCCGCAGACAAACGCTCCGGCGCCACGGTTGATGTTTATGCGAAAACAGAAGTCTGTCCCAAGAATATGATCGCCAAGAAGGCCCAGCTCTTCTGCCTGGTGAATGGCCGTGCGCAGGCGCTCTACAGCCATCGGATATTCGGCGCGCACATAGATGTAACCCTGCGTTGCCCCGCAGGCCAGGCCTGCAATGAGCATGCCCTCCAGCATTTTATGCGGGTCGCCCTCCATGATGCTTCTATCCATAAATGCGCCTGGGTCGCCCTCGTCGCCATTGCAGACGATGTATTTCTGGGGCGCGTTTTGCCGGCGCACCTGCGCCCATTTGCGCCCGGTGGGGAAGCCGCCGCCCCCTCTGCCCCGAAGGTTTGCCGCGGTAATTTCTTCGATGATCTCGTCTGGCGAGAGGTCGAACAGGGCCTTTTCAAACGCGGTATAGCCGCCAATGCCCAGATATTCCCGAACAGAGCTGGCGTTGATATGCCCGCAGTGCTCCAGCAGCAGGCGGGTTTGCTTTTGATAGAAGGGAATCTCTTCCTGCCGTGGATAGATTTTCCCGTTTTTCTGGTAGGCGAGGCGCTCGATCAGTTCGCCCTTTAAGATGGTGCGGGAGACGATCTCCTCGCAATCTTCCAGCTTTACTTTGGTATAAAGATAGCCCTCCGGCTCGATGCGCACCAGCGGCCCCATTTCGCAAAAGCCATGGCAACCGCTCTTTTTTAGGCCGATGCTGTGATCGTGCGGCTCTTTTTCCAGCTCCACTTCGCAGCGCAGGCCCTGCTCCTCGATCAGCGCACGAAGGCGATCAAAAATGAGCAGGGAACCGCTGGAAATACAGCCGGTGCCCGCACAAACCAGCACTTTTTTCTGCTCGGCAGCAAGAGCGCTGGAATAAACCCTGCGCAGCTCCTGAAGTTCCTGGCGGCTTTTAAGCTTTTTCATGGGCAAGCTCCTCCTTTAATTTTGCAATGAGCGAAGAGGCCTTTTCGGGAGTCATCGCGGGATAAACCTTGTCGTTTACCGTGAGAACAGGGGCAAGGCCGCAGGCCCCAAGGCAGGAGACGGTTTCCACAGTAAAGCTGAGATCATCTGTTGTGACTTTGCTCTTGGAAAGCCCAAGCTCGCTGCGCAGCCGCTCCAGTATGGGAATGGATCTGCGCACATGGCATGCTGTGCCATCGCAGATTTTTATGACATATGCCCCCTTTGGCTCCAGCGAGAAGTTTTCATAGAAGGTTGCCACAGAATAGATCTGCGCTTCGCTGATGCCTATTTTTTCTGCCATATAGGGGAAAATCTCCTGCGGCAGATAGCGGTAGTGCTCTTGGACCGCCTGAAGGATAGCGATAACGGAGCTGGGCTTGGCACCCTGCTCCGCCAGGATCGTATCCAGCACAGCGTAGTTGAATGACTGCTCCGGATGTTGTTTCATGTGTTTGCTCCTTTATTCTTGCTTATGCGCCTGTGCGCAGGGAGAAAACCTGCCTCCGGCGCTGGGCCGGAAGTACAAAAAGAAGAGCGCGCTTATGATCCCTGCCGCGCATTCTGCCTGGCCCATAGAGAACCATTCGGGATGGGAAGAAAACTTTCCCCACTTTGGTTCATACAAAACCATTCTACCAGAAGTGAAGGGGCTTGTACATATCAATATCGGAATACTGATGTATGCGCTAAAACATGGAGTAATTCCATTTTAATATGGAAAAAAGGATGGGAGAAAAAGAAAGGGAACGACGGCCGCAGGATCATGGGATGGCGCACTTTGAGCAAAGAAAAAGGCGAAGAGCATTTGCTCTTCGCCTGCCGGTACGATTTGGAAAGGGAATGCTTTCTTGCAGCTAGAAAACAAAACGCGCCGCCACCAGCAAATCCATATAGTTTTGACTATCCAGGGCGATGGTATTGTCGTCTATTTTTCGAAAACCCGGAAAAAAGGACATTTTAGTTGCAAGGGCATGATCTTTATAGCAGATCTCAAAATGGAAGTGTTCGGGCAGCTGGCAGAGAGCGCCGCGAAGATCCTGGCGCAGTGCCTGTTCTGCCTGTTGGCGGATTTTTTGAACGGCGAGGTCGGGCGATATGCTGCGGGTGGCTGCGCCAAAGCCGCTCTTTACAGCCAGGGTTTTGAGCATGGGGTGAAGATGGGCGCTATCCTCGCATAACATCTGATCTCCGCTCAGGAATACAGAAGGGACTCCTTCCAGCGCGCAGGCCCAGCTGTGCATTTGAAATTCGCTGGCCTTTTTGCCATTGATTTTGACATAAAGCAGGCGGGGATTATTGGTATGCGAAAGTGGGTTTCCATCCCGCCCGGCGGCGGAATGATAGCCGATAAACAGCGCCGCATCGAAGCTGGAGTCAATGCCCTCCACCATGCAGTAGGGATGGCCGCTCCAGCCGCGGATGAGCTCCGCGCAGGCAGGCAGGGCGCGCGCATCCAGGTTGGTTCCCGTATCG
>USII01000041.1 GCA_900554725.1 uncultured Eubacteriales bacterium | reverse complement strand
AGAGCGGGTAATCCCGTGAATTTTTCCGTAGATGACAAGCTGAGCCAGGGATTTTCCGGAAAACCTGCGGGGAGGATAATTTGGATTGATAGAAACAAGGGCGATGCTTCCTTGGCTTTCCTTCACTACTTTTTTTATCATGGCATCTTCGCCATTTACGATAACGACGGCTAAATCTCCGCTTTCCACATCGCTTTGAAGGTGAACGAGGGCCAAATCCCCCTCTTCGATTTGGGGAAGCATGGAATCCCCCTGCACACGGACATAGCGGTATTCCTCGGCATTTGCGATGCCAAAAGCGGGCTCTAAGCCGAGGTGTTCTTCCAAAATGCCGCCATCGAACCCGGCGCGCACGCTGGCGACCACTGGAATCAGTGTGGCGGAGGAGGGAGCGCTTTCTTCTCCAAGAAGATAGCCCATGGAAACTCCGAGCGCTTTGGCAATGACTTTTAGAGTATCATAATCCGGGCGGCGGCTCCCACTTTCCCACATACCCACTGTGGAAGTGGCTACGCCAATTTTCTTTGCCAGCTGTGCCTGCGTATAGCCAGAGGATTTTCTTAGTTTTTTAAGCATGGAATCGAACATATGCGCCCCCTGTCCTGCGTTCCATTCTATCCTACACTATTTGTGAGAAAAAGCAAGAAATTTTTTAAAGCAGGGCGAGAAAGGCCGTGCATGCTTGGCATGTAAAATTCTAAATTTCCCGCACAGTAGCGCCGCTGCGATCAAAATCGCTGGAAATAATTTCCCATCTTTCGGGAAGAGATTTGACTTTTTGTGCAACACGCTCTGCAAAGCCGCGATCTGCCCGATTGATAAAGGCGAGAATGGTCGGCCCAGCGCCCGAGAGGCATGCCCCATATGCGCCGCAATCGTAAAATGCGCGCACAACATCGTCGAAATGCGGGATGAGTTTTTTGCGGTAG
This sequence comes from uncultured Eubacteriales bacterium, assembly GCA_900554725.1. Taxonomy (GTDB): domain Bacteria; phylum Bacillota; class Clostridia; order Christensenellales; family Christensenellaceae; genus QANA01. Next base: position 7,142 of record USII01000041.1, on the reverse strand, counting down.
GGCTGATGCAGCTTATCGTCCAGCGCGATGCGCAGCGCAGAATAATCTCCGCTGTACAGGGAGGAGATGAGCAGCCCCATCCTGGAAATATTGGAGACAGCATCTGCCGTGGATACCTGTTTTGGAAGAACACTCCGAGCTTTTTTGGTGGAAAGTGTAAAGGCGGGAATGGCCAGGCAAAGGGCCAGGTCTTCCCGAATGGGGATGAAGCGCGTTAAAATACCGCCCGCGTGTTTTGCGCTGACACAGGCCCCGCCAAAAATGGCAGGCGCAGCATTATCCGGGTGGCCCTCCAACTCTGTTGCGATTTCCAGGATTTCATCTTTATTGAGTTTGGCATTTAAGACGGTATTGGCAATCAAAATTCCGCCGACGCTGCATGCGGCAGAGCTCCCCATCCCCCTTGTATAGGGAATGGCGTTATACTGCTTTAGATAAAGGCCGGGGAGTTCTCTTCCAAGCTTATCGGCAGTGTACTTTGCAGCGCGAAAAATCATATTCTTTTCATTGCAGGGAATGTAGGGAGTCGGCTCATTCTGCTCTATGATAAGCCCACTTTCGCGTGCTTCAAAGTCGATACAATTATGGATTGCGATGGCCAGGCCCGCACAATCAAAACCTACGCCCATATTGCCGCTGCTGGCAGGGATACTTGCTTTCCACATGGTTTTGCTACTCCAATTCTTTCGTCGTTACTTTTAAGAGATACTCCTGCGTCAGCTCAAAGGTGGCGAGATTGGTGCCGGGCAGAGAAATGGTTGCCGCGGCAGCCGCCGTGCCCAGGCGCAGCGCCTCTTCTATCCCTCCGCCGCGCGTCAGCATGCTCAGGATGCCGGCCAGCATGGAATCCCCTGCGCCGACGGTGGAATCGGGCTTGGATACGACGCTTGGTGCAAAGAAAGCTTTTGCTCCATCTGTAATGAGGGCGCCCTCCTTTCCCATAGAAACCGCGCAGATTTTCACGCCGCTTTGTATCAGCTGGCGGCATGCCGCAAGGATATCCCCAACGCTGGTGAGGTTTTTCCCGGTAAGCTGGGCGAGCTCATCTGTATTTGGCTTAATCACTGCCGGATGGGCCGTTATGCCCGAAGTGAGCGCTGCGCCGGAGGCATCCAGCGCCGCAGGACAGGGGAGCTTTTTAATAAGCTCGCCATAGTATGCCGGATCGCAGCCCCGGGGCAGAGAACCAGTCAGAACAACAAAATCCTCGCTGGAAAGGCGGGAAAGCAGGTTTTGTTCAAAGGCTGCATAGGCGCTCGGCTCAAACAGAGGGCCGGCTTCGTTGATTTCCGTGATATGCGCCGCACTGCGATCGTAGATTTTCGTATTGGTGCGGGGCAGACCAGGCTGCTCTATAAAATAGCAGGGAATCCCGGAGAGGGCAGAGCGAATCATGCTGCACCCTTCAGAGCAAAGAAATCCGCTGACAGCTGCTTCCGCGCCCAAACGGCTGGCCACAACTGCCAGATTTAGAGCTTTGCCGCCGCCCTGTGTCAGAACCGTATCGGGCCGGTTTGTCCCGCCGATTTTTAACTCGTCGAGATATACGGTTTTATCTATGGTTGGGTTGAGATAGATTGCGTAAATCATAGTGCCTCCGTGCCATATTGAGGGAGAAACGGGGGGCGATTGCCCTTCCCTCTATGAATATTTTTTATTATCTCATAAAGCAGGAGCCGATTCCAGAACTTTTCAAAAAATACTTGCTTTTTAGCAGGAATTTTGCCATGAAATGGCTAATTAATTTCTAGATCCATTTTGAAAGTTTATTTTGCACAGGTTGGGCATGCGCTTTTCCAGGTATGGAAAGGCGAGGTTTCCCATATTTTTTACATATCCAGCATTCTCTATTTACAACGGGGATCGCAATACAAAAAAATCAGGAGGAATAAAATGAAGGTTTACGATGCCGCACATATCAAAAATATCGCCGTTGTTGGGCACGGCGGCGACGGCAAGACGACGCTTGTCGAAGCCTTTCTGGCAGATGCAGGGGTGATCGAGCGCCGCGGCCGTGTGGAAGACGGAAACACCACGACAGACTACGATTCCGAAGAAGCCCGCCGGCAGATTTCCTTAACGGCGGCAATGGCCCCTCTGGAATGGCAGGGCGTAAAGCTGAATTTTATTGATGCTCCTGGCTTTTTTGATTTCGTCGGAGAGACGACGCAGGCCTACTACCTTGCGGATAGCGCGCTGATTCTGGTAAATGGCTTTTCGGGCGTGGGCGTAGGGGCGCAGAAAGCCTATGAATTCTGCAAAAAAGCGGGCAAGCCCATGGCAGTGCTCGTAAACCAGATGGATAAAGAGCATGCCGACTATGCAAAAGTTCTGGCCGAGCTGAAGCAAGCGTTCGGGCCGGCCATAACGCCGCTGCAAATTCCCATCCTAAAAGGGGAAACGGTGGCGGGATATATCGATATTTTGGAAAATAAGGCCTATGAATACGGCCGAAAAAGTGCCAGCCCCATCGGCCTGCCCGAAGACTTCCAGTTGGAGGCCGAGGAGCTCAGGGAAGCGCTGATTGAAAACATTGCCGGCAGCGATGAAGCCCTGATGGAAAAGTTCTTCGGCGGAGAAGAGCTTGCAAAGCAAGACTTGGAAGCCGGGCTGCGCGCTGGAATTTTAAAGGGCGAGATTATCCCGGTATTTGCCGCATCTGCGCTGCAAAATGCGGGTGTAAAGGAGCTGCTCGATGCTCTTGCTGCATACCTGCCCTCGGCAGCGGAAATGCCGCCCGTTTACGGCAAAAACGAAAAGGGAGAGCGCGTCGAAATCCCCCGCAGCAGCGAAGGCGGTTTTGTGGGGCAGGTGCTTAAGACGATTGCAGACCCGTTTGTTGGAAAGATCAGCCTGGTGAAAATTTACCGGGGCGTGCTCAAAGCGGATACGCAGCTATATAACAGCACGGCGGGCAAATCCGAACGGTTCGGGAATATCTCCGTAATGCTCGGCAAAAAAGTGACCAATGTTGTAAGCCTGGAGGCGGGGGATATTGGAGCGCTTGCAAAGCTGCAATCCACAAAGACGGGCGATACGCTGTGCAGCGCACTGGATAAAGTGGTGCTGGAGCCTGTCGCTTTTGGAACCCCCTGCATTTCTCTGGCGGTTTCAGCAAAAAAGCAGGGAGAGGAAGATAAGGTGATTGCAGGGCTTCGCCGCATGGAAGAAGAGGATCCGACTTTCACAGTGAGCAAAAATGTGGAAACGGGCGATATGCTGGTATCCGGCATGGGCGAGCTGCACATCGAGGTGATATGCAATAAGCTGAAGAACAAATTCGGCGTAGAGGCAGAGCTGCGCGAGCCCAAAGTTGCCTACCGGGAAACGATTCGAAAAGCTGCAGAGGCAGAGGGCCGCCATAAGAAACAGTCGGGAGGCGCGGGCCAGTTTGGCGTTGTTTCCATCCGGTTCGAGCCGACTCCTGATGGCTCCATGGATTTTGAATTTGTAAACGCTATCGTGGGCGGCGTTGTGCCAAAAGAGTTTATTCCCGCAGTCGAAAAGGGTTTGCGGGAATGCATGGAACATGGCGTTTTGGCGGGGTATCCCATGGTGGGAGTAAAGGCAACGCTGTTCGATGGCAAATATCACCCGGTAGATTCCAAAGAAGTGGCATTCAAATCTGCGGCGCGCCTGGCCTATAAGGCTGCCTGCCCGCAGGCCAGCCCGGTGCTTTTGGAGCCCATTGGCCGGGCGGAAATCATTGTGCCCGATGAATATATGGGCGATATTATGGGCGATATGAACCGGCGCCGGGGCAGAATTTTGGGAATGGAGCCGCAGGAGGGCGGCGGCCAGAAAATCATTGCAGAAGTTCCCTTGAGCGAGATGACGCGTTATGCCACAGATTTGCGCTCTATGACGCAGGCGCGCGGCAGCTTTGAAATTGCCTTTGAGCGCTATGAAGAGCTTCCGGCTCAAATGGCTGCGAAGGTGATTGAGCAAGCCCGAAAAGATTGGGCCGAAGAGGAATAAAAAAGGAGGGGGATTCCCTCTCCTTTTTATTTTGCCACTATGCTTTGGGCCCATAGTTTGCTATAATGGCAGTGATATCGAAGAGGAGAAATGAATATGGTAAAGCATGTTGTTTGTCAGAAATTTGCGGATAAAAAAGATGCGGCTACTGCCGCGGAAATGCTCCGGGCGCTGATGGGGCAGGTGCCCAGCCTCAGGAGCATGGAAGTGGGCCTGGATTATTTGGGCAGCGAGAGATCATACGATCTGGTTCTCATCGCCACTTTTGACGATGAAGCGGGCCTAAAGGCATATGATAAGCACCCAAAGCATGAGGAGGTGCGCGCATTTATTCGCGCGCATAGAACGGGAACAGTAAGCGTGGATTATAAGGTAGAATAAATGGCGGCGATTCGATGTGAAGCCGAGGCGGATTTTGCGGAAATCCACCGCTTGGTAAAGGAAGCCTTTGCCACAGCGGAAGTGTCCGATGGGGAAGAACAAAATTTCGTAAAGAGTTTGCGCAGCGGCAGCAGGTACCTGCCGGAATTTGCACTGGTTGCGCAGGAAAAGGAGATGCTGATCGGGCATATTATGCTGACAAAGCTCCGTTTTCTGGGCCCGGAAGGCGAGGCAAAAGGCATGCTGCTCCTCGCTCCGCTCTGTGTGAAACAGGAATTCCGCAACCGCGGTATTGGAGGCGCTCTCATCCAGGAAGCCTGCCGGCGCGCGCAGGAGGCTGGATACCGCGCTGTGTTCCTGCTTGGCAATCCCAACTACTATTGCCGATATGGCTTTTGCTGTGTCGAAAAATATGGAATTCGGCCTATGCCGGAAGGGCTGCCGCTGAAAAACTGTATGGTGCGCCCTTTGGGAAAAGAGACGCTGGAAAGCGCTGCTGGGGGAATTGCCTTTTTAGAATAGCGCGAAAGCCGCGAACTTCGCGGCTTTTTTGTTGGCCTTGGTGAGAGGGCCGCATTGTTGGAAGATTGAAAGGAGCGGGCGAAGGGGAGGCGTCTATGAGTACTGGCGCTTTCGAATGATTGGGCAGAGCAAGGCAGGCCTACTGCCATATGCGGGTATTTGGCGGTGAAGAGTTACTGGAAAATGAGTAAATATGAGTAAATAGATGAAAGAAAACAGAAGAAGGGACCGCAAGAGTCGCTTTCGCGAAAAAAAGGTGTAGCTTTTAAGCTGCACCTTTTAAACTGTTTTTTATAGGGTTTTGCAAAGCCCTGTGCTTCAGCGGCAGCGGCAAGATTCTGCCATTTCTTCTTGGCAGGGCCAAAGGTGCGCGATGGTATCCTCAGCTGTCATGCTGTATTCGCCTCTGTGTTTTGCAGCGCGTTCCCCGGCTTTTCCGCAAAGATATGCGCCGCCATATGCGGCCGTTGCAGGGGAAAGCCCCTGGGCCAGCAAAGCGCCGATGACGCCTGTGAGGGCATCGCCTGAACCGCCCTTGGCCATGCCGGGGCTTCCCGCGGTGATCAGGTATGCGCGCTGCTGATCTGCGACGACTGTCGTTGCGCCTTTGAGCAGCAGAACGACCCCATGCTTTTGTGAGAATTCCTGGGCGCATGCCACGGGGTATTCTAAAATGCGCTCTACCGGCAGGCCGGAAAGGCGGGAGAACTCCTTTGGATGCGGGGTCAATATGGTGTTGGAACCAAATTTTGGAAGAGCTTGGGAAAGCAGGGTGAGTGCATCTGCATCCATTACTTTTGGAAGAGGAAGCGCGGCGATCTCCTGCACCAGGCGGGAAGTTTCAGAATGCTTGCCCAGCCCCGGCCCAACGGCCACAGCCTGAAATCCGGCCAGCAGCTCCGCGGCCGGCCGGGAAGCGGAAAGGAAATCCGGCGAGAGGGAGTCCTGTAGAACTGTCGCGGTTGGGATGCTTATCTGCGCTGCTTCGCAAACCGAAGGGCAGGAAAGCAGCGTGGTGAGCCCGGCTCCCCCGGCGATGCCTGCCCGTGTGCAGAGCAGTGCCGCTCCGGCCATTCCCCTTGAACCGGCCACAATGGCCAACCTTCCATAGCTCCCTTTGTGCGTATTGGCAGGGCGAGGGGGCAGGGAAAAATCATCAACCCATTGGAGCGGCGATTGTGCATGATCTACGCCGATTTTGGCAATATGCAGCCTGCCCGTCAGCGCGCGCCCGGGAAACAGCAGGTGGCCGGGTTTTGCGTATTGGAATGTGACAGTTTCATCCGCCCAAACGGCGAGCGGGGCGGCACCTGTTTCGCCAAACACCCCAGAAGGGATATCGATGGCCACTTTCTTTGCAGGGTGTTGATTGATTGCGCGGATGATATCGGCATATAGGCCGGCGGGTTCGCGGTTTAGCCCGATGCCGAACAGACCATCCAAAATGGCATCTGCCGGCTGCCCAAAGAAGTCGGCCAGGGCTGTTTGGCTGTCCAGCAAAGTCAGTCTGCCTGAATGTTCCCAGAAGGCAAAATTTGTGGCTGCATCGGCAGGAAGTTTCCCCGAAGAGAGAAAGCCTACTTGCACATCAAACCCGCGCAGAAGCAGGATACGCCCTGCAGCAAAAGCATCTCCTCCGTTGTTTCCGCCGCCGGCCACCACGAGAATGCGCCGGCCGGAAAGCTCCATCTGCTCCAACACGCCGCATACCGCAAATGCGGCCTGCTCCATGAGCAGAAGGCCTGGAATTTTCACCTCTTCTATCATTTCCCGGTCAATTTCCCGCGCCTGGCTGGGCAAAACGACTGGTTTCATCCTGTGCACCTCCCTTTTTTATTCATTATACTCCGCCCTTAAAAAAGTGAAAAGAGGGTGCTGTATTGGACAATGATAATTTTACCCGGCCAGGCGTCTATAGTATTATTTTCTATTATTAGAAGAAAAAGGAAGAGTCTTATGCAACAGAAAAGTAAATTTTCTGAGGGGCGGAGAAAAGGCAGAACTGTTGCCCATAAAAGGAGAAGCGAACAGGAGGGCTGTGAGATAGAGAAGTGGCTCCTGGAATACGGCTTTGAACGCGAGTTGTTGCCGGGCGGCCTGCTGATGCTGCGAATAAGGGGAAAGCATATGGAGCCGCGCATGATGGAAGGGGATTGTGCGGTGCTGGATCCGCTGGCCAGCGTGGAGAATGGAGCATATGCTGCGGTTTCCATAGAGGGCGGCCGGGCGGAGATCTATAAGGTTTTGCGCCAAAAGGGGGG
>USII01000040.1 GCA_900554725.1 uncultured Eubacteriales bacterium | reverse complement strand
CACTTGCAATGTAAGGAAAAAAATGTTATCCTAATAAAAATATAAAATAAAGTCTCATGAGGGAGTAGTTTTCACGCATTCGCGTGTTTCAAGTCAACATCATGGCGGCAGCCTGGCTTGGATTGATAAACAAGACTCATGTGCAGTTTGGCTGCATATGAGCTTTTTTATTAGGAAAAAATGGAGGTTGAGTCCTCGTGTAAAATCTGGAAAAAACGGGAAGCATCAATAGAGAAAAGAGCGCGGAGGCATTTTGCCTGCCGCGATTAGAATTTTAGAAAGGAAGTCGAAAATGAAATTTTACATGGAGGACGCGCAGCGCGTTTTAGAGCAAGTTGGCAGCGCGCCGCACGGCCTTGGCAGTGAGGAAGCTGCGACGCGCCTGGAGAAAAACGGGAAGAATAAGCTGGCCGAGGGCAAGAAAATCTCCATTTTCCGCAGGTTCCTGAACCAGTTGGCGGACCCGATGCTCATCATCCTGATGGTGGCGGCAGTGATTTCGGGTATCACTTCTGCCTATTCGGGAGAAGGATTTACGGATGTCATTATCATTGGCGTGGTAGTGCTCATCAATGCGATTTTGGGTGTTTACCAGGAGAGCAAGGCAGAACAGGCCATTGCCGCCCTTCAGGAAATGGCGGCAGCCACCAGCAAAGTGCTGCGGAATGGCCAGATGCAGACTATCAAAAGCGAAGATCTGGTGGTAGGGGATGTGGTTATCCTGGAAGCGGGCGATGCCGTCCCGGCGGATGGGCGCATTATCGAGTGTGCCAGCCTGAAAATCGAGGAGGCGGCGCTAACAGGGGAGAGCGTGCCTGTCACCAAAGCGCTTGCGACTCTGGGCCTGGCAGATGGACAAAAGGATATCACCCTTGGCGACCGCACCAATATGGTCTATATGGGAAGCACGGTGGTTTATGGCCGTGGGCGCGCCGTCATTACGGCGACAGGCATGGATACGGAGATGGGTAAAATTGCCACGGCGCTTTCCCAGGCTGAAGATGAGCAGACTCCTCTGCAAAAAAAGCTGGGCCAGCTTTCCAAAACCCTTTCCTGGCTGGTGCTGGCCATCTGTGCATTTATCTTTGTGGTAAGCGTATGGCGGGCAGGCTCTTTTGATCCTGGAACGCTGCTCTCCACATTCATGGTGGCAGTGAGCCTGGCCGTTGCGGCCATTCCTGAGGGCCTGGCTACGGTGGTGACGATTGTGCTTTCCATCGGTGTAACCCGCATGAGCAAGCGCAATGCCGTAATCCGCAAGCTGACGGCAGTGGAGACGTTGGGCTGCACGCAGATTATCTGCAGCGACAAAACGGGCACGCTGACGCAGAATAAGATGACCGTGGTGCAGCACTTTGCGGAGGATGAGAAGCTGCTGGCCAGCGCCATGGCTCTCTGTTCGGATGCGGAGCTCGGGCCGGATGGCCAGGTTACAGGCGAGCCCACAGAGGCGGCGCTTGTGGCCTATGCAGCGGCGTTGGGCTTGAAAAAAAGCCAGCTAAAAGAGGAACAGCCCCGCGTAGGCGAGGCGCCTTTTGATAGTGTGCGCAAGATGATGAGCACCGTGCATCAGCAGGCCGATGGCAGCTATTTGCAATATACCAAAGGCGCGCCGGACGAGATTATCCAGCGGTGTGATTCCTATTTGAAGGGCGGCAAAGTGCTCCCCATGACCAGGGAAGCGGAGCAGGAAATTTTAAGCGCCAATCGGGGAATGACACAGGACGCACTGCGTGTGCTGGGAGCGGCAATGCGCCGGCATGATAAGCGCCCGCAAAGCTTTGAAGCGGCGGAGCTCGAGCAGGGCATGACATTTCTTGGCCTGGCCGGGATGATAGACCCCATTCGCCCGGAAGTGGTGGACGCGATAGAAGAATGCAAGCAGGCGGGCATCCGCGCGGTGATGATCACGGGAGATCACAAGGATACCGCAGTTGCTATTGCAAAGCAGCTGGGCATTTTGGAAAATGAGAGCCAGGCGATTACTGGCGCCCAGCTTTCGGAGATCAGCGATGAAGATTTTGAAAGCGCGGTGGAGAAGTACCGCGTTTATGCCCGCGTGCAGCCCGAACATAAGGTGCGCATTGTAAAGGCATGGAGGGCGAAGGGCTATATTACCGCCATGACGGGTGACGGCGTAAACGATGCGCCCAGCATCAAGAGCGCGGATATCGGCGTGGGCATGGGCATTACGGGTACGGATGTCACAAAAAATGTGGCGGATATGGTGCTGGCGGATGACAACTTTGCAACCATTGTCAATGCCGTGGAAGAAGGCCGGCGCATTTATGATAACATCAAGAAGTCTATCCAGTTCCTGCTGGCTTCCAATATGAGTGAGGTGCTCTGCATCTTCTTCGCTACTATGATGGGCTTTACCATCCTAAAGCCGGTGCATCTATTGTGGATCAACCTGATGACAGATACCTTCCCGGCACTGGCGCTGGGCATGGAAAAGGGAGAGCCGGATTTGGTGCGCAGGCCGCCGCGCAATTCCCGGGAAGGGATTTTCGCTGGGGGAATGGGCTTTGATGTGGCGTATCAGGGAATATTTGTCACCATTATTACCATGGCGGCATACTTTATCGGCCACTTTATGGAAGCGGGCGTCTGGGAGATTGCGGAAAGCGCAGATGGCATGACGATGGCATTTTTAACCATGAGCATGGCGGAGATCTTCCACAGCTTTAATATGAGAAGCCAGAGAAAGAGCGTTTTTGCACTAAAAGGCCATAACCGCTATCTCTGGGGCGCAATGATCGTATCGTTCCTGCTTACGGTGGCGGTCATCTATGTCCCGTTCTTGGCAAGGGCGTTTGAATTTGAGCATATCAGCCTGGCGGAATATGCGGTTTCCATGGCGCTTGCAATCAGCGTTCTTCCAATGGTGGAACTTGTGAAATTCTTCCAGCGCTGTGCGGCGAGAAGAAAGGCGAAATAACAGCGAGGGCTTCCGCCCTTTTGTGCATTTTTACAGGAAAAGAATATGGGGGCCTGCCCGATCTGGGGCAGGCCCTTTTTTGCGCTCAATCTCATCTTCGCTTTTGGAAAAAAGGCTGTGGACAATCTGAATGAAAAGGCACAAAAAATGGAAGGGAAGAGCCAAAAAACGTTAAAAATTTTTATGCCGAAAAACATGCGAAAATATGTTTAAATTGGCTCAAAATAGAAAAATATTTTTTTATTAGACAAAATATTTGCGCAGACTATAGGGCGTTTTAAAGCCTATAATGACCATCTATTTTTTGCGCAGCGCGGCTGTTTTTAAGGCAAAAATATTGTGAAAAATATTTTTTTGCGCTGTATTGCATTTTTGAGAGGACAGGAATATAATGGCCTATAAAGCGGCTAAGGAGGGACGGCATGTTTGGTGCGGCCATCGGGGTTGTTTTTGGCGGAGCAGGCTACATTCTGCTGCGCAGCTTCTGCCGCGCAGTGAGCCAAAAGGCCCGCGTTTCTCCTCTGCTTGCGCTGGCAAACCCGGCAGTGCTGCTGCTGGGAGCCGGGCTTTCGGCTTGGCTTTGCCCAAAGGAACTTCTCTGGACGGGCATCTGTATGGCAGCTGTGCTGATTGCAGGTGCCGCGATAGAGGCGGTTTATTCGCTTTTTTCGGCGAGGAAAAAGCCGGCTCTGCCAGAGGGTTCGGAATCTGGCGCTGGGCCAGTGGCCCAAAAGGAGGAAAATCCCTCCGCTGGCGCACAGAAATAAAGGATGTATGAAGCCGATACGGCGCTGCAAAGCACCGGCGGGTTAAGATTTTAGAAGAGGCGGAAAGATGACACAAGAAAAAATCGTTTGTCTGATTCTGGTTGGTGTGGGCCTGTTGCTTACGCTGCTGGGTTTTCTGCTCAGGAAGGCGGCCATAAAAAAGATTGCCGCGGCAGAGCACCCGGACAAAAAGCTTCGGCGTAAGAAGACGCTGCCCACCCTGCTCATGGTTGCAGGCTCATGGTTGGCGATTATGGAGGCGCTGACCTTCTTTTTTGGAAAGAAGCAGGATGCGCACTTCGGTGTTGAGCTGTTTGCCCCGCGCATGACGCTGTTTGGCATGGATATCAGCTCTACGGTGGTGATCACCTGGATGGCCATGGCACTGATTTTGGTGATTGCTGTATTGCTGCGTATTTTCGTGATCCCGCGCATGCAGGAAAAGCCAAAGGGCATTCAAAATGCGCTGGAAATTGCGGTGGATGGGATTTGCAACTATACGGAATCCCGGGCGCCGGGGCTGGGCAAAAACCTGCCGGCATACCTGTTTTCTCTGGCATTTTTGATGATCGGGTGTGCATTTGTGGAGTTCTTTGGATTGCGGGCACCTACGGCAGATATCACGATGACATTTGCTATGGCGCTTATCACATTTGTCCTGATCAACTACTATGGCATCAAGAAAAAAGGAGTTGGCGGGCGCATTAAGAGCATGTCGCAGCCGACGCCGGTAATCTTCCCGATTAAGATAGTAACGGATTTAGCAGTTCCGGTTTCCATGGCCTGCCGGTTGTTTGGAAATATGCTGGGCGGAATGATCGTCATGGAACTGCTCTACTATGCGCTGGGAAACGCGGCGCTCTATATTCCAAGCGTGCTGGGGCTCTATTTTAATGTGTTCCACCCCTGCATTCAGGCGTTTATCTTTGTGACGCTGACGCTCTCCTTTATCAACGAGGCGACAGAATAGCGATAGGGGAGTTTTTTGCCACTGGTATTGTGCAAATGCCTGCCCGGGTCGGGCTGGGCAAAAAATAAATTAGGAAACAATATTTTAGGAGGAAGTATAAAATGGATATCGGTTACATTGCGATTGGAGCGGCACTTTGCCTTCTTTCCTGCGCGGCGGCTGGTCTTGGAATGGGCCTTGCTACGGGAAAAGCGGTGGAAGCGGTTGCGCGGCAGCCAGAGGCTTCCGGCAAAATCAACTCAATTTTGCTGCTGGGCCTGGCTCTGACGGAATCGACGGCAATTTACGGGTTTGTCAGCGCGCTGATCATGATGTTCACACTCGGTGCATAGGGAAAAAGAGGAGGCAGAAATGGAGCTTTATCCACTGGATATCCTCATCCATATTGTCAATATTGTTGTGACATATCTTCTGTTGCGCGTGTTGCTCTATAAGCCGGTGCGCAAATTTATGGACGAGCGCGCTCAAAAAATCGAGCATCAGATGCAGCAGGCCAAGGAGCTGGAGGATGCAGCCAAGCAGAGCAAGCAACAATATGATACGCAGATTGCCAAGAGCGAGCAGAAGGCGCGGGAGCTCATCCGTGAAGGGGAGCAGAAGGCTTTGGCCGCAGCCGAGAGCATTACAAGCGGCGCTCGCAAGCAGGCAGAGCAGATCATTGCAGATGCAAAGCAGAAGGCAGAGGAGGAAAAGAAGCGCGCCATGGAGGGCATGCAGGATCAGCTGGCAGATGCTGCCACGCAGATTGCAGGCCGGCTTTTGCGGCGAGAGGTTTCGCTTGAGGACAACCGCCGCGTAGTGGACGAATTCTTTGACGAGGTTAAATAGCGATGCAGGATGTGACGGTACGAATCGCGCCGCCCTACGATAAAAAGCTTTTAAAGGCCATTGAAAAGGGCATGGAAAAGCTGCTGGGGCGCGAGGTTGAGCTGAAAGTAATAGAGGATGAGTCTTTACTGGGCGGATTCTGCATTTTCGCGGATGGCAAGGTTTACGACGCAAGCCTCAAAACGCAGCTCCTTGAGATGCAGCGCAGCTTATCGGACTAGGGGGAAAAGGAAATGCTGGACTTTGATACGAGCGGAATTGGCCTTTTCCTGAAGGAAAAGATCAGCCGCTTTACATATGAACCAAAGATTTATGAATACGGCACAGTTGTCAGCTGTTCGGATGGCATTGTGCAGGTTTCAGGCCTGTCCCATTCCAGATATGGAGAGCTTTTGGAGTTTGAGAACAATTCCTATGGCCTTGCGCTGGATCTTCGGCTGGATGGCGTAGGCGCTGTGCTGCTCTCCGGGGCAGAGGATGTTCCCTCTGGCTCGATTGTAAGGGGCACAGGGCGTGTAGCGGATATTGGCGTGGGCGAGGCACTGCTTGGAAGAGTAGTGGACCCCATTGGCCGCCCGCTGGATGGGCAGGAGCTACAAGTGGAAAAATACCGGCCTATCGAGGGGCCTGCGCCCACCATCATGCAGCGTGCCCCTGTGGATACGCCGCTGGAAACAGGGCTTCTGGCCATCGATAGCATGATTCCTATTGGCCGCGGACAAAGAGAGCTTATCATCGGTGATAGGCAGACGGGCAAAACGAGCATCGCGCTTTCGGCTATGCTGAACCAGAAAGGCAAAGGGGTTATCTGCGTCTACTGCTCTATTGGGCAGAAGGCTTCTACCATCGCTCAACTGGTGCATACGCTGGAGCAGGCAGGAGCCATGGAGCATACGGTCGTTGTGGCCTCTACGGCAAGCGATAGTTCGGCCATGCAGTATCTGGCGCCCTATGCCGCATGCGCAGTTGCAGAGGACTTCATGTATCAGGGCAGAGATGCGCTGGTCATCTATGACGATCTTTCCAAACATGCGGTGGCATACAGGGCAATGTCGCTCCTGCTTCGGCGCCCGCCGGGCCGCGAGGCATATCCGGGCGATGTATTCTATCTGCACAGCCGTCTGCTGGAGCGGGCTGCAAAGCTGAGCCCGGAGATGGGCGGCGGCTCCATGACAGCCTTGCCTATTGTAGAGACCATGGCCGGAGATATTTCCGCCTATATCCCAACAAATGTTATCTCCATTACAGATGGGCAGATCTATCTGGAAACAGAGCTATTCCATGCGGGCATCCGCCCGGCAGTCAATGTCGGCCTTTCGGTTTCCCGTGTTGGCCGGGCCGCACAGCATGAGGCGATGAAGAAGGTTTCGGGCAGCATGAGACTGGATGTGGCCCAATATCGGGAGATGGCGGTATTTGCGCAGTTTGGCTCGGATATCGATTCTTCTACAAAGCAGATGCTGGAGAGGGGCGCGCGTCTGGTCGAGCTGACAAAACAGCCACAGGATAACACTCTTTCTCTGGCTGAACAGGTAGCCATCCTAATCGCATATCGGAAGGGCGTTTTCGATGGGATCGCAATCCGCGGTGTAACCGGGCATAAATGGGAGTTGCTGGAATTCCTGTCTGGGGCGTGCGGTCGCGCTATGGCGCAGATTAATGCGACGGGCAAGCTGAGCGATGAAGATCGCTCTGAGCTGGAGCACGCGATGGAGCTTTTTGCCGCGCAGACGGAGGCAGGGCAGGATGCAGAACACAAATGAGATCCGCGCTCATATTGCTGCGGTAAAACAGACGCGCAAAATCACCAATGCCATGCATCTTGTGGCCTCTTCCCGCCTGAAAAAGGTGATGAGCCATATCGAATACAACAACGCTTATTTTTCGCGGGTGCAATCGACCATGAAGGATATTTTGATGTCCTCCGAACAGGTAACCCACAGATATCTTACCGGTAGAGATGGGGAACGGCGCACCTATGTTGTTGTGGCGGGGGATAAAGGCCTTGCGGGGGCGTATAACGCCAATGTTTTGAACCTGGCTTACGAGACCATCACGCAGCGCAAAGAGCGCAAAGAAACCTATCTTCTTACCGTGGGCCTTGTGGCCACAGAGTTTTTCCGCAGCCGGGGTATGCCGCCGGATGTGGAAACGACGGGCGCTGTGCAGGACCCTTCGCTTTCCAATGCCAGAAAGCTGGCCTTTGATATTTTTGATCTCTATGATGATGATTTGACCGATGAAGTCTATATCATCTATACTTCCTTTTATGGAGAAACAAAAAATAAGCCGGTTATTCGCCGGCTGTTGCCCATCGTCCGGGGCGATTATGAACAAATACAGGCTCACGATATGAGCGAGATCATCTATGAGCCTTCGGCGCAGGAGCTGTTTTCCCTGCTGGTGCCCCAGTATGTGACGGGGATTTTGTTCGGTGCGCTGGTGCAGGCCTATGCGGCCGAGCACTTTGCGCGCATGAATGCCATGCAGAACGCGACAAGAAACGCGGACGAGATGTTAAAAAAGCTTCAGACGCAGTATAACATGGCGCGGCAGGCGGCTATCACTCAGGAG